>JABSOG010000371.1 GCA_013216025.1 Algicola sp.
GTCATGCTGGGGGTGCGGTGCGACGAAAAACACCTGCTGTGGCATTTTGTCAATCAAACCGAGCAAACGGTGCCCGTTCATGGCGACCACACCAAGTTGCGCCAAATTTTGATCAACCTGCTCGGCAATGCCGTCAAATTCACCCAACGCGGTTCAGTCACCCTAGCGTTATCCAGCCCAGCTAAGGGCTGCTATTGTTTTGAAGTAATTGATACCGGCATCGGCATTGACGTGGCCCAACAACAAGCCATCTTTGCCGCTTTTGGTCAAACCGTGCAAGGCATAAAAGCCGGTGGCACCGGTTTGGGTTTGGCCATCGCCAGCAGGCAAGTAAAGTTGATGGGCGGCCAGTTGCAGTTGTCATCTGCAATCAATCAGGGCAGTCGGTTTTTCTTCACGGTGGCACTACCCTCGGCCCACCAAGCCATTCAAACCAGCCAACAGCGGGCAAAACGTGAATTTAAAATCGCCCCGGGGATCACCATAAATGCGCTTGTGGTAGACGACTTGAGAGAAAACCGCGATGCCTTGTGTCAAATGCTGCAACATATTGGTTTATCCGTCACCGAGTCGAATACCGGCGAAGAGGCCCTAGTCTTGTTGCAACGGGCAGACAACTTGCCTGAATTTGTGTTTATCGATATTCGTATGCCCGTCATGGATGGGGTCAACACCATGCAGGCCATTGGTCAGTTGTTTAATCAACAAAACAAAAAGCCCGCCTGTATCGCGGTAACAGCCAACGCCATGCAACAAGATATCGACAGCTGCCTTAATCTGGGTTTTGACCATTACATCACCAAACCTTTTCGGTTTTCTACCCTTTGCGATGCCATTGTGCGATTTATGCCACCCGATCTTGCCCATCAAATTGAGCAGACACAACCCACAGACCAACCGGCCATAATCCTCGATTTATCTAGCTTTGACATGCCTCCCCTATTGTATCAGGCATTAACTGAAGCGGCTGACGTGTATGAAGTGTCAAAACTCGAAGTCGCCCTCGAAAAGCTGGCCAGTTTAAGCCCACAAGGGCAACAGATGGCCGACAAACTCGGTCACTATATTACCAATTATGATATGGACGGACTGTTGGTCGAACTCGAAAAAGTCAATGTTGCGACACAAGACTGTACCGTAGAAAAGAGTACCGTAGAAAAGAGTACCGTAGAAGACAGTGAAGATGAAGAATAGCCGTCTGATTTTACTGCTTTGTACACTGTTTTGGTGGGTGCCTATGGGGGTTTTCGCCGCCCCTATGCTGATTTTAGACCCTAAGGTTAACCAATATTCATTGGGTTTGGAGTTATTGCACTTGGAACAAAAACATGAAGAAAAGAATCAGCAATGGACCATACAAGACATCATATCACCCCAACTGGCCAACCGTTTTAACCCAGTCGACCAAGAAACATTAAATTTCGCTTTCACCGACTCAACGCATTGGATCAAACTGAGGATTAAAAACCCCGATAACAACCGCCAAACAAGGTTGCTCGAAGTCGGTAACGCTTTAATCGACGTTGTTGAGCTGTATGTGGTGCCAGATGGTAGCGCCGGCATTCAACAAACGCTAACCGGAGAATCGTTACCCTTTGCTAGCCGCCCCATCCAGCACGTCAACTTTGTGTTTGAGGTGATCTTGGCGCCGCACCAATCACTGACGCTGTATCTTAAAGTAAAATCTCAAGACCCATTGTTTGTGCCTCTGACCCTTTGGTCAGAAGATAAATTTTACCAACAAACAACCAAACGTACGCTGGCGTTTGGTTTGTATTACGGCATTGTCCTGTCGATGATGTTGTACAACGGTTTTATATTTTTATCGATGCGTGACAAAAGTTACCTTTATTATGTGTTGTTTAACCTTTTTTTCATTTTCTATGTGCTCTGCTCCAACGGTTTGGCCTTTCAATACCTGTGGCCGCAGTCTCCTAGGTTAGCCACCCATATTACCCCACTGTTTGGCGCGCTGACGGTTTTTTGGGCCTTGATATTTTCACAAGCCTTTTTGCAACTCAAAACCCATTCTGCGCGCTTAAACCGATGCTTTTCGGGTATGCGCTGGTTACTGGCATTGCAAGTGGTCGCCACTCTTGTCGTCAACCCGGCAACGGGATTTTTATTGAATGCATCAAGTCAATTTGTGGTGGTACTGCTGATACTGTTGGCAGGCGTGCACACCGTACGCCGAGGTTATCGACCCGCTCAATTCTTTTTGCTGGCCTGGTCAGCACTAATGATCAGCACTGTGATCAGGGGATTGTTGGTGATGGACCTGATACCCCATCATGTTTACAGTGAATTCGGACCGATGGCGGGATCAGCATTCGAAGTCATCTTGCTGTCTTTGGCGCTGGCAGACCGAATAAAACTGTTACAACAACAACTCACCGAAAAAGACCAACGGGCCAAAACCAACGCCATAAAAGCCCAGCGTAATGCCGAACAAGCCAGCCTTTCAAAAAGCACTTTTATTGCCAACGTTTCTCATGAAATTCGCACCCCACTCAACGTGGTACTGGGGTTTGCCCAAATACTGGAGCGAGACCCATCGCTGTCGACACCGCACCGCAAAAAGATAGAGACCATCGAAAAATTTGGCCATCACCTGATGGCGTTAATCAACGACATTCTAGACATTTCAAAAATCGAAGCCAACGCTATGAAACTGCAAACCGTCGATTTTGAATTGACCAGCCTGCTCAAGGGTATTGCCGTAATGTTTGGTGGTCACTGCCAGCACAAACACTTAAAATGGACGCTCGACAATCAATGCGAGGGCCTTATTCCGGTGCGGGGCGATCAGGGCAAACTACGCCAAATATTAATCAACCTACTGGGTAATGCCATCAAATTTACCCCGGCGGGTTCGGTGACACTCAGAGTATCGTCAACCAAGACAGATCATTATTGCCTTGAAGTCATCGACAGCGGCATCGGCATTTCGCCCCACTTACAACAAACCATTTTTGAGGTTTTTAGTCAAACAGACGAGGGGGCCAAGCACGGAGGCACCGGCCTTGGCCTGACGATAGCCCATGAACAGGTCAAATTAATGGGCGGCCAATTACAACTGGCCTCAACACCAGGACAAGGGTGTCGTTTTTACTTTACCCTGCCCTTGTTGCCCGCCCAAAACCCCATTGAGTCACGTCACAACAGAAAGGTTCAGACCATTCATCTAGCATCGGGTGATACGCTGCGCGCTATGGTGATCGATGACATCAAAGAAAACCGAGATATTCTGGAGCACATGCTCGGCGATGTCGGCATTGTGGTCAGCCTGGCTGATGACGGTAAACAGGCGCTCGAAAAACTGCACCAGTGCGAACCACTGCCACAACTAGTGTTTATGGATATCCGATTGCCATTAATGAACGGCATCACAACACTGAGAAACATTCACAGTGATTTTAAAGACCGCTGCCCCACTTGTATCGTGGTGACCGCCCACGCGCTGCAACCCGATATTGACCAATACCTACACGAAGGGTTTGATCACTATATCGCCAAGCCTTTTCGGTTTGAGGCCATTTATGAATGTATTCATCATTTACTGGCGGTTGATTTTGAATATCGTCAATCACCAGACGAAGACAGCGAACTGGCCCTTGATACGCTAAACATACCGTCAGCACTTTACCGTTCACTCAAGCGCGCCGCAGCCGACTACGAAGTCTCGGCACTCGAAACCGGCTTGGAGGCGTTAGCCCAACGCAATGAGCAAAGTCGACAACTGGCCGAACTGTTGAGCCAATATGTCAGTGATTACGACATGGAAGGGTTGCTTGGGATATTAGAACAGGTAGGCAAGAACGATGCGTGATTTACCCTATCGATTTTTACCGTTTTTGATGTTTTTGATGCTGAGCACCAGTACCATCAGTGTGGCCGAACCGCTACAGTTAGACCCGAGCACTGGACAGTACCCATTGGGATTAAAGGTCGAATTGCTACAAGACAAAAAAGGCGACCTGACCTTACAACAAGTGCTGTCGGGTGACAGGGCTAAACAGTTTGTTCGCTCGACCCAAAAGGTCCCCAACTTTGCCTATACCGATGCCACTTGGTGGGCCAAACTGACCATCAACAGTACATCAGCCGAGGCACAAATGTGGCTGCTTGAAATTGCCTTTCCCCAATTAGACGAAATCACGGTTTACTTGGTCAGCCCCCATGACCTTCAACAAGCCCAGCAACAAACCCACAGCGGCGATCTCCAGCCCTTTGCCGACAGACCACTGAACCACCCCAATTTTGTTTTTGAGTTACCAACGCGGCCACAACAACCCATGATCCTGATAATACGGGTGCATAGCCAAAGCGCCCTGCTGCTACCCATGACAATATACACCCCAAAAGCATTTGCTCATCACAGCTATCAAAGCGCCTTAGCGTTGGGATTGTATTACGGCATCATGCTGGTGATGGTGTTGTATAACCTGTTTATTTACATCAATATACGCGATCAAAGCTACCTATATTATGTGTTCAATATTATCGTCTTTGTGCTGTTTATGCTCAGTATAAACGGACTTGCCTATCAATACCTGTGGCCGCAATCACCTTGGTGGGCCAATCGTTCAATACAGTGCCTACTGGCAATGGGCAGTGGTTGTGCGTTGTTGTTTACCCGCCACTTTTTGCGGCTCAAAGACCAAAATGTCAGGCTTCACCGGGTGTTTTCGTGGTTGCTGATACTGGTTGTGTTCGCCATGGTAAGTTCACTGATATTAACCCCAGCGACCAGTATGCAGTCAATCATGATATTGGTGAGCATCATTTACGTAGTGATACTTTACGCCTCAATCAACAGTATGATGAGTGGTTACCGCCCGGCCAAATTTTTTCTGTTGGCCTGGTCATGGTTGCTACTGGGTATGGGATTACGAGCGCTGTTGGTCAAAGGTCAGGTAGACAGCTACTTTCTCACCGAATACGCCATTCAATTGGGCTCGGCACTTGAAGTGACTTTATTGTCGCTGGCGCTGACTGATCGCTTCAAGTTGTTGGCGCGGCAAGTCAGCGAAAAAGACAAATTGATCACCGACAATGCCATCGAATCCCAGCGTAATGCCCAAAAAGCCCGCCTCAATGCCGAAAAAGCCAACCAAGCCAAGAGTACCTTTATTGCCAACGTTTCTCATGAAATTCGCACCCCACTCAATGCGGTGCTCGGTCATACCCAAATACTCGCCAGAGACAAAGCGCTCAACCAACGCCAAAAACACAGCGTTGAAGTGATCGGCACTGCCGGTGACCACCTGTTGGAATTGATCAACGACATCCTTGATATTTCTAAAATCGAAGCCAATGCCATGACCCTATCGACGGTCGACTTTGAACTGGTGGATTTGGTCAAGGGCATTGGCGTGATGTTTGAAAGCCGTTGTTATGACAAAAAATTGCAGTGGCAATTTATCAATCACGGGGCAGCGTCTATTGGAGTGCATGGCGATCAGGGCAAACTGCGCCAGATATTAATCAATCTGCTGGGCAATGCCGTCAAGTTTACCGAGCAAGGTCAAGTCAGCTTGAGCCTTGAGACCAGCGACAACAACCACTACCGGTTTGCAGTCAGCGACAGCGGCCCGGGCATCAACGCCGAGCACCAACAAGAAGTCTTTGAGGCCTTTGGTCAAACACACGAAGGCGCCAAACACGGCGGTACCGGACTAGGCTTGGCGATCGCCAGCAAACACGTTGTATTGATGGGCGGGCAGTTGCAGCTGCTTTCCCCGCCATACCCTGATAAGAAGCAAGGCAGCCGCTTTTTCTTCACCTTGGTGCTACCACCAGCCCACGGCCCCATCACCCCACGCAAAAACCGCTATTATCAAACCCTCAAACTGATGCCCGGCGCCAATGTCAGGGCCATCGTGGTTGACGACATTAAAGCCAACCGCGATATATTGGTGCAAATACTGGTCAATGTTGGCATAACGGTCGACACCTTTGATAACAGCCAACAAATGATGGACGAGTTACATCGCAGCGAAAAGCTACCCGACTTGGTCTTTATCGATGTCAAAATGGAAAACCAGGACGGTTTAAGCGCATTACAAAATATTCACTGGGCGTTCGCAAACACTCGACCAAAATGCATCGTGATCACCACACACGCCATGAAAGAAGCGGTTGAACACCTGCTTAAACAAGGGTTCGATCACTACATCACCAAACCCTTTCGTTTTGAGGCTGTGTACGAGTGCATTGGCCAGTTATTGAGTAACAAATTTGAATATCAGAACCAACCCGGTGCACCCATCCCAGAGGCGCAGGCTGCCCCAACCCCCAAAAATAAACTGGACCTGACGAGCATCACCCTGCCCTTGGCGCTGCATCAAAAGATAGTCGAGGCCGCA
The DNA here is from genome assembly GCA_013216025.1 of Algicola sp. Lineage (GTDB taxonomy): Bacteria > Pseudomonadota > Gammaproteobacteria > Enterobacterales > Alteromonadaceae > JABSOG01. The sequence continues at coordinate 6,369 of JABSOG010000371.1, forward strand.
ACCGATTATGAAGTGTCGAGGCTCGAAACCTATTTGGCCGAACTGCGCAATTTGGGCGAACAGGGCAAGCTGTTGGCCGAGCACTTTAACCAATACCTCATCAATTACGATATGGATGAATTGCTGGATGAATTAAGCAAGGTGAAACATGATTCGTGACATTCGTCAGGTATTTAAATGGCTTTGGCTCATCATTTTGCTGTTGCCAACCCAGCTGCTGGCGTCAAAAGCCACTTTTGAATTTACCAATATTGGTTTTGAACAAGGGTTGAAAGCCGCTGTAATAGACATTTTACAAGACCAACAAGGGTTTATTTGGGTGGCGACCCAAGATGGGTTATATCGCTATGATGGTTATGATTTTAAGGTGTTTCGGCATGACCCAGATGACCCGACAACTTTGGCGGGTAACTATATCCAAAGTCTTTTTCAAGACAGTAAAGGTGTGCTTTGGGTGGGTACGCATAATGGTTTATCATACTACAATTCGGTAAAGGGAACCTTTGTCCATTATAAGAATCAACCAAATAGTCCCACCAATTTAAGTAACAACATAGTGACGTCTACCATTGAAGCCCAAAACGGTGACTTATGGATAGGCACCTTAGGCGGTGGCCTAAACCACTTCAACCCAAACACCAAAACATTCACCCATTACCGCCATGACCCAAAAGACTCAACCTCCCTAAGTGACGATAAAGTCTATACGGTATTACAAGACAGCCAAGGTTTTATCTGGGCAGGCACCCGTAACGGTGGCCTCAACCGTTTGGATACCAAAACAGGCCAATTTATACGCTATCAACACAACCCCAATAAACCTGACTCACTAAGCCACAACAAAGTATTTACGTTATACAAAGATAAGAGCAGCACGCTTTGGGTGGGTACTCGTGATGGCGGGTTAAACCGTTTTGATCGTAAAACCGAGTCTTTCGTACATTATCGACATGACGCCGACGATGCAGATAGCTTAGGCAGCGACCATGTTTATGCCATTTTTGAAGATAAAGCCGGTTCACTGTGGGTTGGTGCCCATAACGGCGGCTTAAACCGCTTTGATAAAACCAATAATCGCTTTTATCGCTATAAAAACAATCCTCAAGACAAAACCAGTGTGCCAGACGACGATGTATGGTCCATCATCCAAGACCAAACCGGCTTAATCTGGCTGGGCACGTTTGGCGGAGGCATCAGTCATTTTGACCCATCAAGCGAACGTTTTGGTTTGATCAAACACGATGCCAATAACCCTCAGAGTTTGAGTGAAGGCGGCATAAACGCCATTTATAAAGACAAAGCCGATACCCTGTGGATAGGCACAACTTCAGGATTAAATCGA
>JABSOG010000372.1 GCA_013216025.1 Algicola sp.
CCGTATCTTGACTTGATGATCTGCCCGTCCCAGATAAGCAATATCTCCACCGGGTAAATATCGCACGATATCTCCGGTACGATACAAGCGATTAAAACGTTCTCCTCGCGCTTCATCAAAACACAAATTCTCGACATATTGCTGTCTGGTTAACTCTGGTCGATTCAAATAACCTCTTGATACACCGTCACCGCCGAGGTAAAGCTCCCCAGGCACACCAAATGGCACTAACTGCTGATCTTCATCCAATATCAAACCAACACTGTTGGGCAACACCCGGCCAATATGGGGCGCATCCTGTCGTTTTTCGACAAAGCGGCTGAACGTAGAATAAGTGGTATCCTCAGAAGGTCCATACAGGTTACAAACCGCAATATCCCCACGGCTATCCAAAATGCCATTGACCAAAGTGTTTTGTAATGCCTCACCGGCGAGGTTAATCACCTGGACATTGTCAGGAATAGCACTGGCCTTTAACAAGGCATCCATCGCCGACGGCACGGTATTAATTAAAGTGACATCTGCAACATGTTCACTTGACACTAAATCCAATACGTTTTTAACCACCCTCAGACTGGTGCCTGCACACAGTGGCAAAAACAGCTCATATATCGACAAATCAAAGTTCAGCGAGGTCGATGCCAGCATCACGGCCAGTTCTTGTTTTGAATAGGCCTCAAGACCCCAACTGAGCATTGCCACGGCATTTGCATGTTCAATTAACACACCTTTGGGCTTGCCCGTTGAACCCGAAGTGTATATCACATAGGCCAGATGTGAGGATGTCAACCCGGTATCCATTACTGTCAGGTTGCTGTTGGCATACTCATGGCAAAAGTGGCAGTCAGTGGCTGCCATGTTGTCCAGCGTCAAAATAGACCCGTTGAAACCGCTCAGCAGGTGCTTAACATCTGACTGGCTTAATACCACCTCAAGTGAGGTGTCTTCAAGCATGTAATTCAAACGCTCTTGCGGGTAATTGGGATCCATCGGCACATAGGCACCACCGGCCTTCAGGATAGCCATAATACCAATCACCATTTCTAATGATCGCTCGACACACAGGCCAACCAAAGTGTCTGGTTTGATATCATGGTGCGCTTTGAGGTAGTGTGCCAACTGATTGGATTTTTCATTCAATTGCCGATACGTCAGTTGCCGTTCTTCAAGCATAACCGCCACATTATTCGGTTTATCTGCTGCGTGGCGTTCAAACAATTCGTGGATGCATTTGTCTTTGGGATAATCGATATGGCTGTCATTTAAGTCAAACAACAAATGTTTAATTTCTTCATTTGACAGTATTTCTATGTCTTTTATGGAGGTATCAGGGTTTGCCAATACAACGTCCAGCAAGCGCTCGAAGTGTATCGCCATTGATTCAATTAAAGACGCCGGAAATAAATTGTCGGCATAAGTCCAATTGACGATCAATTGAGCGTTTTGTTCAACGATCTCAATATTCAAGTCCAAATCAATCAATTGCGCGGTGGGTGTTTCTACGTCAATAACGGCGTCACCGAGGCGTAAATCCGGTATATCGTTATTTTGAAAAGCAAACATGATTTGAACCAAAGGAGATACCCCTTCAGTACGCTCAAATACCGTTCGCTCGACAATTTCATGAAAAGGCACAATTTGCTTTTCCATAACATCCAATAAACGGCTGTGCTGCGCTTTTAAAGCACGGCGAAAACTTTGTCCTGAGTCTATTTCAGCTCTTAAAGGTAACGTATTGACAAAATAACCCACAACCTCACTTAATTCGTGCAATGGCCTGTTGGCCATTGGCGTCCCCATGACGATATCGGTGCTATTGCTGTACTTCGATATCAAAATGGACAAACCCAATTGTAAAAAGCTAAAGACCGTGACGTTGTCACTTTGACACACTGACTTTATTGATTGTGCGAGGCTATTGGACAGTTTTCTTTGAAGATGCCCGGCCTTGGACACACCGGTCCGCTTGTTGGCATCCACTGGCAAGCTATGCATTTGCGGCGCATCAGCCAAATATTGTTCAAAAAACGCTAGGCTTCTGGCTATGTTTTGTTTTGAAGATTCACTTTGTTGCCAGGTTGCGTAGTCTATATATTGAATGGGCACGCTTTGGTTAAGGTCTGCTTTATGATCAGGGGCATCAGCAAGCGCCGTGTAAAAGTCGACAAGATCTTTAACAATCAGGCCAATTGACCAGCCATCTGTGGCAATATGATGTAATTTAATATGAAGTTGATAACGCGTTGATTGGGTTTTTATCAATAACGCCTTAAGCATGAAATCAAGGCTTAAATCAAATCCGCGCTGTTTAAATTGCCCATGAGCCGAGTCAATGTCTTGCTGGTCGGCATCACCACTTGAGTCCAGCGTCAAATCAAGGATGTCCATGGAAAAATCGGTCGCATCACCAATGCGCTGTACCGCACCATTTGGGCTGTCATGGTAGGTCGTACGCAATATCGAATGTCGATTGACAATCGCTCTGACAGCCTGAGCTAAAACCTGTTCATCAATGCTACCTTCAATATGTAATATACGATAAAACTGATAGGCGTCATTCGATTCTAAAGCATTGTCCAAAAACCACATTTGTCTTTGGCCGCAAGACATGCCGGCTTCGGTAACCTTAGGGTAAACTCTGGACAGAGCATTTTTATCCCTGTCTGCGCCATAGTCATTCAAAAATGCCAACAACTCACTTTTATTGTTTTTGATGGCGGTCAGCAATTCTTTGGTCATCGACCCTTTTGGCGCGCCGACCTTAAGGTTTTCATTTTCTACAGAAAGCTTAATTTTGCGTTCAATACACTGATTAATCAGATCTTTTATGCTCATGGGTATACTAACCAATAATTAAATTACGCTGAATAGGATATTGCTGCTTTTTCTGTTTTTGCTGTTTTATGGCCTTTTGCATGATGGACGATGTCGACTATTTGGCCATCTTCCATTTTGATCACTTCGTCACAGTAAGAGAAATAACGGTCATCATGGGTAATGGCAATCACGGTTTTGCCCGCGGCTTTTAAATCAGGCAATACCGAGTCGTAAAATAAATCTTTGAATTGTGGGTCCTGATCCGCTGCCCATTCATCCAGAATGTATATATCTCGATCTTCAGCCAGCGCCACAATTAACGCCAAACGCCTGCGCTGTCCATCCGATAATTTAACCGTGGTAAATTCATTGCCAACCAGCTTGGTTTTGTCTTCCAGCTGAAACAGCTTGAGGTATTTATCGACGAGTGCCAAATCAACTTCGCTAAGGTCTTTGTAAATGGTATTAAATAAATAATAGTTAGAATAAATGACGAATATTTGGTTACGTGCAGCTTCCAGACTATTGATGTCTATTACTTGATCATCAAAACTCATCTGGCCTTCATCCGCCAGATAGTGCATTGAGATCACCTTGCTCAAAGTTGACTTGCCTGATCCATTACCACCCACAATGAAATAAGTCTGTCCCCTGTCGAGCGTCAGGTTTATTTTGCTGATCGAAAAACTGTGTTCTTCAATGGCGTAAGAATATTTGATATCACTGAGGATCAGTTGTTTCCAGTCTTTGTTTATCTTTATTGAAGATTGCTCATCGGCGACATCTATCGCGTATATCTCGTTTATTTTTGCCAAAGAGATTTCACCAATTTTCAAACTCTGCAGCAGTGCAAGTATCGCCGCTATTGGGCCTGTAATGTATAACAAAGCCATGACAACACCATACAGGTTATGATGCTCAAACCCTACTCCCTTGGGTAATATAAAGACCACTAGGCCAATGGCAACAAAAGCCAGCATTTCGCTGCCGTTGCCAGCAAGATGTAAAATGTAATCTCCTCTTATTTCAGCCTTAACTGAACCGATTATAGGCTCCTCAAGTTCATTTTTGATAAACCGCTCAGACTTTTTCTTATCCAGCTTTAATTCAAAAGCGCCAAAAATTAATCCTCGAAAGCCTTCTTGCATCACATCTCGTAAATCCCGAGCTTTGCTATAATGCTTCTCTGTTTTGCTCACTGGATATTGGAATAGAAACAGCCCAATCACGATAGTCAATAACGTATAGCCAAATATGTGTAAATCCAGTACAGCCAGATAGACCAACATACCTATCGCAGTCACCGCAGAAACAAGCATCATCGGGATCGCCACCGATGCGCCCGTTACCCGGCTCATATCTTCAGTCAAAACATTGAGCAATTTAGGCAGGCCAGTCTTTTCTACCTGAGCGACATCCATCATATTAATCTTTTTAGACAATTCAACTCTGAGCCCGGCGACCGCCAATTTGGCCAGATTATTGACTAACACCACTGACGTTGTTTTGGTCAATAAAACCAAGGTTATCAAACCAAAAAATATGTTTTGAATATCGTCTTTAAACTGGTTGCCCAGTATAAAGTCGTAGCTGGGGTCTAACCCTGAGAGAATGGTCGGAATAATCAAGGCATACAACACCCCAGAGAACATACTGAGGATAATTGCAAAGGACAGTAACTTGGGAGAACTGCTGAAAAGCAGTGCTCTTAAAGTGAGTTTTTTAGTTTGTACCATATTTTTATATGACGAATTCGTCAATATCTCCATCATCATCAGTATTATCATCGTTAACCAGCAATTGACTTAACTGACATTTTTCAATTTCTTCATCAGTGACTTTCGCGCAATCGTGAATGTTTGAAGCTTCAAAAAATCGCTTCATTGGTACGCTAATACCATAGTGTTCATTTATTTTGTTAATCAATTTGGTCGCCATCAAAGAGTGACCACCGAGTTCAAAAAAGCTGTCACTAATCGACACTCTTTCAAGTTCAAGCAGGGTACACCACAACTCGTGCAGGTATTTTTCAGTATCCGTCGAAGGTGCAACATACTCAGTTGCACTGCCTACGGTTGGTTTAGGTAACTTTTTGCGGTCAACCTTGCCATTGGGGTTCAGTGGAAATTCATCCAGTCGGACAAAGATTGACGGACGCATCGACTCAGGAATATTCTTTGACAGCACCGCTTTGATAGACGCTTCAATAGCTGACTTGTCTGCATCACCATATTGGGTATAGTAAAGCGCAAACTTGTTATCGCCACTATCAAGCGGTACCACGTGAGCGATACATTTTTTAACATCACGAATGTGATTCACCAGAGATTCAATCTCGCCAGTTTCAATACGAATGCCCCGCAGACTCACCTGATGATCAGATCGACCCAAAAACTCAAAATGACCAGAGGGCATCAACCGTGCTCTGTCACCGGTTTTGTACAGGCGCTGGTTTAATTGTTGGTGATGAATAAACATTTCACTGGTCAATTGAGGCAACCCAACATAACCCGATGCCAAAGATAACCCCCCGACATAGAGCTCACCTGCCGCCCCTGAGGGCTGAGGCACCCCTAAGCGGTTCATAACATAAAACTTCATGTTCGGATGGGCTTTTCCAACACTATACCCTTGACCATCGTGATCATCTGATAAATAGCTGCTGCCAACCACTGATCCTTCGGTCATACCATAAAGGACCCGTACTACAACATTGGCGTGCCACGCTCTAAGTCGTTTTAGCAGAATTGGCGGTACCGCTTCTGCCCCGACCAGTAATAACCTCAAATTGGGATACAGCGCCGGATTGTGTTGAATTTGATCGAGCCATTGCGCCATCAAACTTGGCACAAAATGCATCACGGTCACATCTTGAGTTATGTTGATGAGTCTATTGATGTCGGCCACGTCGGATTTTGACAAAGACTGCACCGTACCACCACTGACCAGTGGCACAAAGGTTTCGAGTAAAGACACGCCAAAGGCCTGCGAGCCCACGGTTGGCATCATGTCTTGATCTTTGAAGTTGTATACTTTTCGGTTCGCCTGCAAAGAGTAATAGATACTTCCATGAGGTACAAGAACGCCTTTAGGTTTACCCGTTGAACCCGATGTATAGATAATATAGGCAGAATGGTCTTGCGCCAATGACACCAATTTGGCCTGGGTTTGAGTGCTCATCAGCGTCTCAAAAACCATTAAAGGTGTTTGACCTGCCATATCCAAAGAGGGCGCAAAATCACCAGCGTACACTAACGCTTTGGCCTGAGCATTGTCACAAATATAAGCCAGACGTTCAGCAGGATAACCCGGGTCAAGCGGCACATAAACAAAACCGGCTCGCATAACGGCGTACATTGCAATCACCTGTTCAATGGATTTATCCATATAAACAGCGACCCTGTCACCAAACTCAATGCCATTTTGCTGCAATCCAGCAATGAAAGCGTTACCACGCGCAACCAATTGGGCGTAAGTGATTTTACGTTCATCCTGAATCACCGCAATGACATTCGGTTGAGAAGTTGCGTATTTTTCGACTATTTCAGGGTTAGACAGATACCCGTCAAAGTGGCTTTCACTCACCTCATTGGCAGCGGTTTGCTCACTAAAATCAAACCGTAACACTTTATCAAATTCGTTGTTCAGATGATGCTCGGCAAACGCCATGAAGTGGTCAACAATCGTGTTTAATCGTGCTTTGCTGAACAAATTGGTATTGTATTCCCATTGGGTTTTTACACTGTCCTGTTTGATCGAAACATGGACCGCAAAATCAAATTTCGCTACCGCCTGACGGTTGCTGATCATCTCAACATCCAAATCATTGAGGGTAAAGTCATTGAGTGAATCTTCTTGCAAGACAAACTGAACCTGTACTAGCGGGTTGTATGAAGGGTCACGGTCAAGATTTAATCCTTCAAGCATCATTTCAAAAGGAAATTGCTGATAACGCATCGCTTGTTTGTGTTGAGTCTTTGAACTTTCAATCAAATGGCCGATATCGGTGGTTTTATCAAAGCGATATCGAAAAGGAATGGCATTGGCGAACATACCTATGGTGTTCATAAAGACACTGGGTGTTCGGTTGGCGTAAATAGAACCAATCACCAAATCTTCTTCATCACCAAATCGAGCCATAAAACCGGCAAACATCGACTGCAACAACAAAAAGACTGAGCTATTGTTTTGCTGGGCAACGCGTTTTATTTTAGTAAAGAACTGACCATCGATAACCCGATCTACATCATCCCCTTCAACCGACATTGATGACGGACGTGGATATTCCAGCGGAAAGTTATGGCAGCTTGGCGCATCTTTAAGTAACTCATTCCAATGCGCTCGCGCCTCCTGACAGGCGTTGCTGGCCAAATATTGCTGATGCCAATACGCGTAATCAGCATACTGGGGGGCCTTGAACACTTCACCCTTCCCTTCATCAACAGCTTTGTTTGCATTGGCTGAATGATGCATTTGATACGCTTCACTTAATGCACTGGTCACCAGTTTTGCCGAAAATCCGTCAATGGCGATATGGTGAATATTGAGGCTCAAAACCTGCTCACTACCGCAAATAAATAATACCGCTTTTAATGGCCACTGCGTCTCAAGGTCAAAAGCAAAGTTTGCTTCGTCTTGCAATCGCTGGGGCATTTGACCGGCATCAATTGATACCACTTCAAACGGCACCTTGTCGGCATCAAAAGGCTCAATGATTTGTATCAGTTCTTCATCACGATATTGATAGACGGTTCTGAGAATATGAAAATGCTGGCATAAAGTGGCAATGGCACTAGACAGTGCGTTTTGTTCTACGTTACCTGTCAGGCGAAAAGCCGTTGGCACATTGTAGAAACTTT
>JABSOG010000373.1 GCA_013216025.1 Algicola sp.
CAGTCGCCAGAAGTGCTGGAATAGACCAGCCTGTACTACGTGCTACTTTCACGTGACATCTCCTCGTACTTTTGCCATAGCGGGAAACAAAGCTTGGTTGACCTTTGGAAGGGGATCCGAAAAAGCCGGGCAGCAGATGTTTCAATTCATTAATCGTTTGTTGGTTTTTGATATTAGGAGTCTGTCCGAGAACGGCGACTCTACTGAGGAAAACCCGGATTTGGCCATTTCCCGCGTTCTTTTTGGTGAAATAGTAAAACTATTCAACCAAAAAGAACGCGAAAACTGACTCAAACCGGATCCCCCTCAGGTCGGTCGTAGTTCTCGGACAGGCTCCTGCGCAAACGTTGAATTTTGCTTGTTTGATCTAGATCAAACAGTCAAAAAGACGCAATTCACGCAATCGCGCGTAGGGTCGCTTATATCGGCTGGATAGTCCATCTTTTTCCATAAAAAAAACGGCAAAACAGCCAAAAAACCTTACTTATTCAGAGGTTATCCACAATTATTAAAAACCTGAGCATTTAAACAACAAAAGCGGTGTTAAAAGCGATTTTAAAGCCTCTGGTTATAAAATAATCAACCCGTTTAACTTGCAGGGTAACAACAAAAGTGACAAGCGTCCTCATAAACGCGTTTTACAAGTGTAGTGGATATTTTTCATCTGTTACAAAATATTTTGAGCTTTGAAGGCCAGACCCAGCGGGACTTTAGTCAGAAAAAATAGTTTAGCGACAAAAATATGAAGGCTGGTTGTTTGTCGATCAGAAAAAGATCTACTAGGGTTATATGACGGTTGAGCAAGATGTCGTTGGCCGTTCTCTTAATCAGAAGCAGCATTAAAAATCACGCCGATTTGAAACATCGGTTATGGCACGGATGAATAAAGTGAGCACAACATGGACAAAGGGAATGCGTTTAATGCAACCAAAAATAACCGAACCACCGAGTTGATGGGACCGCTTAAAGCGGGCTCAGCCTCGGTGGTTTTTTATGTGGTAAACAAAAATAGGAGGTACGTTAAAACGATAGACGATTGGCTTGATCAATTTCGGATCATGGCGAAGTGACAGGCGACAATAATAGGACCATGAGTAACATATAAGTGTGCCAATGAAGGCAGTTTGGACACCTCAACACTTTAAAGGAATAGCAAATGGAATTAAAAAACAGAATCAGGGCATTGTGGTACAATAGCACCGCGGCCGAGCGCAAGCTTTGGCAAGCCCTACAAAACCCACATAACTTTACCCTACTACAGAACTTACAGTCTGATTTTTCATCCACTGAATCACAAGACGTTCATTTTGTGCGACATGTCGCGCTGGGCGATTTTTTTGTCGACTTTTTATGTGCCGATTTAAAACTGGTGATAGAACTTGATGGTGGACTGGCAGGTGCTGCCAAGCGGCTAGCAGTGCAGCGTACCACCGTATTGCAGTACCGGGGTTTTTTGGTGGTGCGATTATTTCAGCACGACATACTCGGCAACTTGGTCGGTGTGCTGGATAAAATCAACTTGATCTTGGCGCAACGCAAACATTGCTTAAATAAAAACGCCTTGCCAGAAAGGCTCAACCCTAAACATTTTTACTTGAACGAAAAGGAGCAATTGACATGGATATGACCGTCAACACCGCTACAGAACGACAAAATGCCGCTGCCGCCGAAACGCTGCTGTTAAGAGAGATCAGCAAAAGACAACTGCACGGATACAAATTCCGCAGGCAAACCTGCGCCCATTCTGAGGCAATAGAGTTTGTTTGTGCTGAGTTGAAACTGGTGGTCGAACTTTACAACGAGCGTGACGACGAAACCACGCAGCACATTAGCGCCAGAGCCCAACGCCTAGAAGGCAAAGGTTTTCAGTTGGCCAGGTTTCGTCACAGTGAAGTATTAACCAATTTGGCGGGGGTTATTGACTCGTTGTCGGTGGCCATCAGGCAATGCAAAAAGTCGGTGGCGATGAGCCAAATGGCTTGCCGTTATTTGTCTGGTACGATGAGCAAGTCGTTTTTATCACCCCGGGTGAGTACATAAGGAAGGGCATCATGGATTTAACACAAACAATGCACAGTAAACCCAGTCGTGAAGTCGTTGCCCAACGACGACTGTGGGAAGTGATGAGAAACCGACAAGTTGAGGGGTTGAGTTTTATCCGTCAGGTATTGGTTGAACCATTCATCGTCGATTTTGCCTGTATTGAGAAAAAGATAATAGTCGAGATTGATGGCGTGTCTAACACCGAACAGCAACATTATGACCAGCGCCGAACCGAGTATTTGCAGAGCAAAGGATTTGTTGTGGTGCGTTTTTGGCACAGCGAAGTATTGACAGACATGCCCAGTGTCGTCAGTACCTTGCGAGCCGAATTGGCCCAAAGTCATTAAAGGTTGACCTAAAATACGAGACGTTGCACAGTACCTGCACGAACACCTACGTAGCGTCTCGCTGTAAATATTGTTAAAACCGACCCACTACCAGCCTCTGAGTATCATTGTACAAATTCTTATACTGTCAAAAAATGACAATTCTGACCGGTTAAATTTTGATAGTAGTAATTTAAGTTGCTGATATTAAACGATTAAAAATCACCCGTCTTTTAATTGACAAAATCTGGCTTATTATTGATAACCACTTTTTCGGCAAGTCTGTAATATGCCTAACCAGTTACCAAGCACGGCGGTAAACAAGGAATTGGTTAAAACGGAAGACGTATAAAGGAAGCAGTCGAAAACGGAAGATGTATAAAGGAAGCAGTTAAAAACGGAAGTGGTCTAAAGGAAACGGTTGAAAACGGAAGATGTATAGGGGAAGCGGTTGAAAACGGAAGATGTTTAAGGGAAAGGAAGATGTATAAGGGAAAGGAAGATGTATAAGGGATAGGAAGTTGTGTAAGGGATAGGAAGTTGTGTAAGGGATAGGAAGTTGTTTAAGGGATAGGAAGTTGTTCAAGGGATAGGAAGTTGTTGGTAGTTAGAGCATTTATGCTCGGGAACTATTTAAGGATAGGAAGATGTACAAGGGAAATGGATGATGTGTTAACGGATTATTGAAGCAGTATGTTCGGTCTCGCGGTTACGTGTTTTACACCCACGCGAAGAACTTCGTGACAGGTTAGGCAAAATTCGGTTTGCTGCACGATTTTGTTAATCTGGAATTGAAAAGTCAATTGGGCAATGATTGCCCTGAGCGCAACTGCGGGACCAGGACAGCACTAAAAGAGTCGGTTATTTTTCACTTGTTGAAAAATACCGGCTTTTTTTTTGATGTTTGTTTAAACAATCCGGTAGGAGCGAGCTCCAGCTCGCGATAAATGGCGAAGCCATTTCAAAATGCAGGTGATGCCCATAGATATTTGGCCGGTGGCCAAAATCGCGAGCTGGAGCTCGCTCCTACTATTGATTGCCCCCCCATGGCTATGGCACTATTAATCCTTCGATATTTGGCATTTGAATTGCTTTAATTTGCTTAGAGCGCTCAATCTTTGTGGAGGACCTATGTTGTGCAAGAAAATAGTGGTGTAGCAATGTTTGAAGTTGATGAAAAAGTACTCGATAACATCAAACGCAGTTTTACCATCCCATCTAAACCCGAGCTATTGATTGATTTACAGAATCAATTAAAGCTGGCCGAGCCTGATATCAACTTAATTAGCGATATCATCAGCAAAGACGTTGGTATTGCCGCAGGTGTGTTACGGGTGGTCAATTCTGCCGCCTTTGGCTTGCCGCGTTCGGTTACCGACATAAAGCAAGCTGCGATGTTTTTAGGGTTTGGCGGCGTTCATTCAGTCGTGATAGCCCTTGTTCTCAAACAATCGATGAGCAAACACACCTGTTGTATCTCGCTCGACAGCTTTTGGGATAAAGCTTGTAACGTGGCCAATGTCGCGATGTTTATTGCCAAACATTTTAAAGACAGAATTGCCCCAGAAGATGTCTACACCGCAGCACTATTCCAAGATTGCGGCATACCGGCGATGGCGCTAAAGTTTCAAGATTACTTTAAGATACTTAAAGTTGCTGATAAAACAGTCAAATACACCCTTGCAGAGCTTGAAGAGCGCAAATACAAAACCAACCACGCAGTGGTCGGCTACTTTATCTCAAGTACGTGGCAGTTGCCCCGTCCGATTTGCCAACAAGTGCTAAGACATCACGACCGCACGTTTTTATCTAACTTAGACCATAGTAACGACCAACTCATCTATGCCGTGATTAAATTGGCAGAAAACGCTTTCTCTCACCACCACAACGGTGAAGACACACCCGACTGGAGCTACTGTCAAGAATCAGTACTCGAAGTACTCGAATTTGATGACGACGAGCTCAAAGATATTGTTGAAGATATTGAAGAGTTGCTTGTATAAAAGATAAATCTGCTTCGCATCTTTATTTGGCCTCCTTCACTCCAGCCCCTAACGAAGCCACACCCCAACAAAAAAGCCCACAGGCACAAGAATCAAGGGGCCCAGAATCAAGGGGCCAGAGGCGTTGAAATACTATCTTCTCATTAAAAATCAACCGCTTAAAATCAAGGGGCCAGAGGTCTTGATTCATTGTCGCGGTCACGTAACAAACTGATTAATTATTAAGGCATATTCGTTACCGATAGGGCTAAATGGCCTTAAAATCATTTGCCTCTGGCCCTTTGATTATAATTAATTGATTTATAACAACTATATTCCATTTCAAGATCTCTGACCCCATGCGGAGCCTCCGTCACTCCAGCCCCTAACGAAGCCACACACAAAAAAGCCCCTCAGGCACAAATGGCACCGGGGGGGCTAGAGGGTAAAGCCTGTTAAACCGGCAATCTACGGCAGCGTAATACTCCAGCTGTCGATTTTGCCCGTATCGGCGTTGTAGGCGTCATAGACTCTCAACGTCCAGTTGCCGTCATACGACTCACCGCTGGCATTGATGCTGTAGGTTTTCAACAAATCGTCGCTTGAATCATTCGACGTGTCTTTTACCCTGTAGCTCTTGCCACTTGGTGCAATAACGTCGATACGCAAGTCACCAATGTAAGTGTGCTTGATGTCAACCTTCACCGAAATCGTGCCGTTGCTGCCAGAGTTGCTTACAGCCAATACACTTTGTACCGTCTGTTTGTCTACTATCGCAACATCAGTGGTGTTTTCGAAGAACTTAACATCGCCGCCGCCACCGGCTGGTGTGTAGCTGGCTGTCAGGCTCATACCCGAGTACGCGCTGTAAGCATTAATCAAGACATGATATTTGCCGGTTTGCACTGAGCTGATGTTACAGGTCTCGGTGTTGCCCGATGCCCATGAACGACAATCGTAACCGCCGGTTGTTGGGTTGCCGTTGAATTTGACATACAAATCAGCATCGCCGGTACCACCAGTGGTCACAAATTTCAGGTCAGTCGCGCCAGCTGGTACGTCAATGGTGTAGAACGCTTGGTTGTTCTTGGCACCAGTAAGACTAGTTTTGGCTACGCCATTTTCTAACACAGTACCGCCAGGGTTGCCACCGCCATCAGATTCCAACATGCCGTGGTTTTCAAAATGACTGCGATAAACCGCTGCATGTGGACCACTCGGATACAACTGCTCGGCAGTCGCAACGATTGAAGTCGCCAAATCACGCATTTTTAAGTTAGAACCCAGACCAAAGTGTGCTTGCAAAATGATCTTGTCCATTTCTGTCCGATCACGACCAGCGGTCATCAACTCTTTAAGCGCTTGGAACAATGGTGTTGACCAAAGTTCGTCACCGTTAACACCATTGTGATTAGAGTGAGCGCCATAAGCGTGGCTGAAGTCATACTGAGCCGTCGTACGATTCATCACACGGCCCGGCCAACTTGATGAGCTCTGTCCGTCCCAGGTCATTACTTCGTCAGGTTTGTATGTTTTGCCGTTTGGCGTGCTGTAGCTGTAAGAACCCGCCCAGTAATCACCAAAACCTTCACCCATAGCACCAGTATCGCCGCCGCTCCAGTTGCTGTTGATGTTGCGGTGAATGGCATGGCCATATTCGTGCAAAATTACGTCGGCATCTTCGTTATCATCAACGCCACCATGACCAAAGGCCAGGTAATCGCTGCTGCCACCATAGCTGTAGTGCGAGTTGTCGGCACCTTGTACACCATCGGTGTCTACTCGCAGGGCGCGTTCGATTATGCCCGTGCTGCCGGTAAAACCTAAGCTTTGAATGTAGCGCTGATTTTGGTCAAGGTGGAAATAAGTGGTGGCATCGTTAAAGGCGTTGTTGCCACGGGTGGCGGTCCAGCTGCCGTTAGAACTGGTGCTTGGTGCACGAGTCGGAGTTTCGATTTCAGTGATGTTGACGTATTGACCTGACAGCGAGTATACGCCGCTGTTCAAGCTCACACCTTGCAGGCTACGGCTAACGTATGCCGCGGTAAAACTAGAGGCTGAACTATTGTCTTCAAGCCCCGAGTTTTGCAAAGTTGTGCGTGGATCTGGATCAAATACTTGTGCAGTGGCAGTGGCGATAGTTGCAGCACGAACCACGGTAGAGGCTTTGCTCACTGCATTAATACGGCTGGTTTCGCTAGCACGGTCAAGTACCGGACCTTTGCGTTCTCTTAATGATTCGATAGAAGGCATATTGCCATGGCGGCGTAGGGTCGTTGAATAGTCATGCAATAACTCACCACGGTTGGCATCGATGTACATCATGCGTCCGCCGGTATCACCCTCTGCACCAATATGAACACGGTGTGACAAATGGAATTGGCCATTGTTGTCAACGTAATAAACCAGCTCGCTGGTTGGGGTGCTGGTTAAATTGTCACGAACTTGCAGCATATCCCAGGCGTTGCCAATGGCTTTGTCAGCACTGATAGCGGGGGTAACTGTAAACAGACTTCTGCGCTCAAGGGCTGGCGTAGTTTGATGGGCACTGTTAAATACTTTTGAAATGGTGTGGCCATCGTTATTGATGGTAACAATCACTTCGGCTTTGTCTACCGGCACTTTGCCAAGATACTGGGCAAAATGATAATGGGTGCCGAGCAAACTTTTGCGGGTCTCGATCAAACGCAGGCTGTTGCTATTGGCTACGCCAAAACGGCTGAATTGGTTGTTGATGTATGTACGGGCTAACGCCAAGTTCATGTCAGAACTGATGGCACTATTAGGCTCGATGATGAGTTTAGGCGTTGATCGGTTTTTATCACTGTGAAAGCTAATTTGCTCGGCAAAGGTACTGCCAGAGGTAATCAACGCGATGGTCGTCGCCAAAATTGCTGGGACTAATTTTGGACGTGATTGAGTGTTCAACGCCCTTGTTGTATTGTTTTTGGTCATATCTTGTTCTTCTCTCTTGTATTTAGATTTGTTGTTATTAGATTTTTATAGTTAGTTGACGTTTTTTTTTATCTTCTGTTATAAGAAGTGACGAGCGATTATTGTTGTTATTAGTCAAAAGTACCTTTTACTACAGTGTCCGGCCTGTTTTTTCAGCTCCTTTAAAGATATATCAACAATCTGTTAACATGGCAATGGAATTAATGTATCAATAACGTGTGTCTCGTTACGTATTGATACAATTTGATGGGGTGGCTTCGTTAGGGGCTGGAGGAACGGAGGCTCCGCAAGGGGGTCAAAGCATTTGATTTTGTCGAACAAAAAAGATTTATGTTCGACATAATCAAAAGCATTGACCCCAGC
>JABSOG010000374.1 GCA_013216025.1 Algicola sp.
GAAGAAGCCGGGTGTGGTAGGATATTTTGTTTTGTCTGATGTCATATCATTTTGTTCTGTTATGTAAGGTTAAGAGGCCCAATAACAAAAAAGCCCAACATACAGATTATGCTGGGCTTTTTTTATCAATAAATCAAAATTTTTAACGCTTTGGTACACACGGAAAACCACCGCCACCTGGCATCATACCTTTCATGCCTTGGGCTGCGCGCATCATTTTCTTCATGCCGCCACCGCCCATCTTTTTCATCATTTTTTGCATTTGGGTGAATTGCTTAAGCAAACGGTTTACATCTTGAATTTGAGTACCAGAACCGGCGGCAATACGGCGTTTGCGTGAACCTTTGATGATCTCTGGGCGTTCACGCTCTTTGGCGGTCATAGAGCCGATGATCACTTCCATTTGAGTAAACTGCTTGTCGTTAACCTGACCTTTTACCTGCTGTGACATATTGCCCATACCCGGCATTTTGTCCATCATCGACATCATGCCGCCCATGTTGCGCATTTGCACCAACTGTTCGCGGAAATCTTCTAGGGTAAAACCTTTACCCTTCATCACTTTCTTGGCTAACTTCTCGGCTTTTTTCTTGTCGACTTTACGCTCGACTTCTTCAATCAGTGACAGTACGTCACCCATACCAAGAATTCGTGAAGCAATACGCTCTGGGTGGAATGGCTCGAGGGCGTCGATTTTCTCGCCCATACCGATGAATTTGATAGGTTTGCCAGTGATAGCGCGAATAGACAGCGCGGCACCGCCTCGGGCATCACCGTCAGCTTTGGTCAGTATAATACCAGTCAGTGGCAGCGCATCGTCAAAAGCTTTGGCAGTGTTGGCAGCATCTTGACCGGTCATGGCGTCGACCACGAACAGGGTTTCTACCGGGTTGATGCTGGCGTGAAGGTCTTTAATTTCGCCCATCATTTTATCGTCTACGTGTAAACGACCAGCCGTATCAACAATAACCACATCAAAGAACTTTTTCTTTGCATGATCGATTGCGCTGTTGGCAATGTCGATCGGCTTTTGGCTGATATCACTGGGGAAAAATCCAGCATCAACTTCGGTTGCCAGCATCTCGAGCTGTTTGATTGCCGCTGGACGGTAAACATCGGCACTCACTACCAAAACAGATTTCTTTTCACGCTCTTTTAAATATTTGGCCAATTTGGCCACAGTGGTGGTTTTACCAGCACCTTGCAAACCGGCCATCAAAACAACAGCTGGCGGTTGAGCGGCTAATGACAAAGCTTCGTTGGCGTCACCCATGGCGCTTTCAAGTTCGCTTTGTACAATTTTAACGAACATCTGACCAGGCGACAGGCTTTTCGATACTTCGACGCCCACAGCACGTTCTTTTACCTTGGCCACAAAGTCTTTAACGACAGGCAAGGCAACATCGGCCTCAAGCAATGCCATGCGCACTTCGCGCAGGGTGTCTTTAATATTTTCTTCGCTCAGGCGGCCTTTGCCGCTGATATTGCGTAACGTTTTCGACAGGCGGTCGGATAGATTCTCAAACATTCACTCGGTTCCACTGTTTTTTCAGGGTATTTTGCGCGTCATTATACCTGCGTCCGGGCAAATCAACCAGCCCTAGACTACTGATTGGCGTAAATCCCTGCTTTGATTAACACAAAATATGCCATAGAATAACCTCAACAATAATTTCACCACCCTAATTTGGTTAACCCATGCTGCAAACTTTTCTCGCCAGTTTTTCTGTGCTGTTTTATGTTTTGGCCACCGGCACCCTGCTGAACCGGTTGTTTCATGCCGATGGCATAAACTTCAAAAAAGTGATGTTACTTGCCGGCACTGCGGTGGTAGCGCATTTGTTATTTGTCACCATCGGCATTTTTACCCCAAACGGTCAAGATTTCAGTTTGATAAATGTGGTTTCCTTGGTGTGTCTGGTGATATCAACATCGGTATCAATATCGGCATTTAAAAATCCCGCGCCCTTTTTATTGTCGGTCGTTTACGGATTTTCGGCGTTTGTTCAGCTGTGTACACTGTTTTTCCCCAAGCACGTTGTGGTACAGCATTTTTTCTCTAACTTACCCTTAACCGGCCACATTACTTTATCCTTGCTGGCTTATTGCGTGCTGATCATCGCCACTTTGTACGCCATTCAATTTAATTACATCAACAAAAAACTCAAAAACAAAGACTTGTCGATCGTCAGTTGTAATTTCCCCCCTTTAATGCAAGTCGAAAAGCAATTGTTTCAACTGCTGGGCATAGGCACTATTTTGCTCAGTGCCGCACTGCTAACCGGTTTTATCTACCTTGACAACATGTTCAGTAAAACCATCGCTCACAAAACCATATTGTCACTCATCGCTTGGCTGATTTATGTGACTTTGGTGGTAGGTCATCGACTAAGAGGCTGGCGCGGTAGAACCGCAGTGGCCAGCACCATTGCCGGAGCCATTGTCCTCACACTGGCCTATTTTGGTAGTCGCTTTGTCCGTGAGATCATCCTTGGCCGATTTTGACGCAATTGTCGCAAAGTTGGCTGCAAATTAGGCAAGTTTAACGTTTTAGCTTGACACCTGCCCCCTTGATAATACTTAATACTCGTAATTCTAAACCTTAGGAAAAACATTAATTGGACAGCATTGCAACGAGCACCTTATTTATCATATTGGGTGTTCTGATCTTCTTATCCGCGTATTTTTCCAGTTCAGAAACAGGCATCATGTCAATCAACCGATATCGCCTGAAACACCTCGAAAAACAAAACCACCGCGGCGCAGTGCGCGTCAGTAAGCTATTGAAAAAACCCGACCAATTAATCGGACTTATTTTGATAGGCAACAACTTGGTCAACATCGCCGCTTCATCGATTGCCACCTATATAGGTATACGACTGTACGGTGAGACTGCCGGTATGGCCATCGCAACGGGATTATTGACCCTAGTGGTACTAATATTTGCCGAAGTCACGCCAAAGACACTGGCCGCGTTGCACCCTGAAAAAGTGGCCTACCCCAGCTCCTTTATCTTAACCCTTTTGCTGGTGCCGCTTAAACCGCTGGTCATTATGCTCAATTACATCACCAACGGTTTACTCTCGATATTTGGCATCAGTGCCGAGCAGCGAGAACACCACAGTTTGAGCACCGAAGAGTTACGTACCGTGGTCAACGAATCGGGCGCCATGCTGCCCGACCGCCATCAAAGCATGTTGGTCAACTTGCTCGACCTTGATAAAATCAAAGTTGAAGACATCATGATCCCACGCAGTGACTTGATTGGCATCGACATCAACGACAGTTGGAAAGACATCACCAAACAGCTCACCCACGCCCAACACACCCGGGTTTTATTGTATCGAGACAATATCGACGATTCGGTAGGATTCATCCACAGCCGCGATGCCCTGCGTTTGCTGGCCAAAGAACAATTCACCAAATCAACCTTGCTGCGGGCAGTAAAGGAGATTTACTTTATTCCCGAGGGCACCTCGTTAAATACGCAGTTATTCAAGTTTCAACAATCTCGTGAGCGCATCGGTTTAGTGGTCGATGAGTACGGCGATATTCAAGGTTTGGTCACGCTCGAAGACATTCTTGAAGAAGTGGTTGGTGATTTCACCACGACCATGACCCCAGCGCCTAAAGAAGAAATTCAATCGCAAGAAGATGGCTCATACCTGGTTGACGGCAGCGCCAACGTGCGTGATATCAACAAAGAATTGAAATGGGAATTCCCTATCGATGGACCTAAAACTTTTAACGGTTTGATTGTGGAATACCTCGAAGACATCCCCGACAGCAACATCTGCGTGCGTATCGATGGTTATCCCATTGAAATCGTTGAAGTTAAAGACAATCGGGTAAAGAAAATACGAGTGATGCCCAATGAATTTAAAGAGCAGGTGATGGTAAAGAACAACAACAAGAAGAAGAGAAAATCGATTGCTGGTTGAGCTGAGATTCGACTTTTGAGGATAATGATGAGGAGCTGATGCTCCTCTTTTTTTTGCCTTGTGCCTACGGCTTTAAGGTCAAAAGCCTTAACACGGAGGCACGGAGAGGCGGAGGAATGAAAGAGAAAATCAAGGGCAAAAACAAAAACAAAAACAAAAACAAAAACAAAAACAAAAACAAAAAAGAATAATACTTTGGCCAACAAGTAACCCATCAATCATTTAATCTTTTAATCTTCCCTCTTTCTTTCTCCGTGTCTCCGTGCCTCCGTGTTAAGATCTTTTGACCTTAAGGCTCCCCTCAGAAGAGCCCGAAGAACCAGCCATTATCCTCAAGGTCGGCCCGGCAGCCTTTAAGCTGCTTAGCATACATATCCGAACGGTTTTTTACCTTGCGGGCAACTTTAATCAACCACTTTTTCTTATTGTAGCTTTTGTTTTTATAACCACCCCAGCCTTCGTGGTAATTGAGGTATTGCGCGTAGGCATCCCATTTTGACACACCGTTAATTTTTTGGGTTTTATAAATAAACCAGCCCATAAAGTCGATGGCATCGTCAAATTCATCTCTGTCAGCCCCTGAGTTGCCCGATTCACGAATATAGTCAGCCCAAGTCATGGTTTTAGCTTGAGAGTAACCATAGGCGCTGCTGGCGCGTCCTGTTGGGATAAACCCGAGGAAATACTCCATTGGAGGCTGAGCATCTTCTTTAAACGAGCTTTCTTGATACATCATGCTCATGGGCACATGTATTGGCACCCCCCATTTTTTTTCAGCATCATGGGCGGCATCAAACCAATCGTCTTGTTCTTCGAAGATTTTACAAAGATTATTGACATTTTTCGGTGGGGCTGTGGCGCACGAACTCGCGCTCGAAACAATCACTCCACACAAGGCTATGATTTTTATTGACTTTTTAAAATGTTTTAAATTAATTATCACTTTTTTCCATTTTATTTAAGTTTTTTTGAATTTCTCAGGAACTTTTTACCCGTAGCGACGTCATACCTTATGTAACAGTTTTGTAGTATGTTCATCCCTAGATATACTTTGATAGCGCGATATCCCAATCGCGCTTTTTTTTGCCTTTAACTTAACCGGCAAAATATCCCTCTAAAAACGTTTCAAAATCTTCTTTGTCACTATCTTCGACCACTTTTTGTTTGGCAATCGACTCAACCGCATGGTTTTTCATCAACTCATCATCAAACAAACGACTTTGGGTATTGGCCAATAATTCTTTATTGATTTTGGCCTGGTTCAGGCTCCATAAGCCACTGCCGACCCCCGCTGCTTTGAGTTCGTTCAAGAACTTGGCCGACAAGGTTAAATCTGGGTCAATCACGGCTTTTCGCTGTTCGCCTACTACGTTGCGATAAACATCACTGTCAGAGGCTTTATCAAGCCACGCAGCAACCAAATCAAGCTCATCAAACACCTCACTACCCCAATCGGCAATAGTACGCTCTCTGTCTTGATGGTTATCATGATGCTTTAGCTTCAGCTCGGGGTCACGACCACGCAATATAACTTGAGTATGGTTCTCTTCTACGCGGTTATTTTCGGCATCACACAATACCGGGCTTTCTTTGAGCAAACAATAACTCAAAAACACATCTAGAAAATGGATTTGCGACAGGTCGATGCCCACCGGACTATACGGGTTGACATCCATCGAGCGAATTTCTACATATTCAATACCCCGTTCGGCCAAGGCGTCGGTGGGTTTTTCGTTAGATGCGGCGGTTCTTTTGGGTCTTACCGGTGAATAAAACTCGTTTTCAATCTGCAACAAATTGTTATTGAGCTGAGCATGACCATTGGGGTTTTGGGCTGGGATCTTATACGCATCTACCGGGGTTTTAATCGCTTCACGCAATCCGGCAACATATTCTTTTAAAGAAGAATAGCTGATGTTCAATTCTGACTGGGCGTTGCTGGTGTAACCCAAATCGCTCAAACGCAAAGAAGTAGCATAAGGCAGGTATAATCCCCCATTGCCAATTTTCTCAAACGGATATTTGCTGGCACGCTCACCAATGAACGATCCACAAAGCGCAGGCGATGCCCCATACAAATAGGTCAATAACCACACGTTACGCTTAAAGTTGCGGATCAGGTTTAAATACTGCTCTGACTTAAAGTCCTGCGAACTGCCATCTAGACCTTCGCGTTTGGCGAGGGTTTCCCACAATGACTCAGAAAAAGACAGGTTGAAGTGAATGCCCGAAATCACTTGCATAAAACTGCCGTAACGAAATTTAAGACCTTGACGGTACAAATGCTTCATTTGACCACTGTTTGAGGTACCGTAATTGGCCAATTGAATGTCGTCTTCATCACGAACATAACAAGGCATACTGATTGGCCATAGATATTCATCACCGAGGTTTTTTACCACAAAGGCATGAATGTCAGTCAGTTGGGCCATGGTTTTATTGGCATCAGTGCTGGCCGGGGTAATGAACTCCAGCAGGGCTTCGGAATAATCAGTGGTGATATAAGGGTGAGTCAGGGCCGAGCCAAAAGCATCGGGATGCGGTTTTTGTGACAATGAACCGTCTGCTTTTACCCTTAAGGTTTCTCTTTCTATACCCCGGGTGATACCTATAACGGCCGACAGGTTTTCAGGCGAGGATAAATCATTCAGTTTGTTCACTAGCTCTTGATTCAACATAAGCTCTCTAATTGTGCTACTGCGCTTGGCGCCGTTGATGAAAGTTGACGATTAGGTCAATTCTGGATTTAAGCAGATCTGGGGGCAAAAAAAACCTTTTCAATCCACCCTGTAGGCTATTTTGTTTGGTCGGTACTGTCTGGCTTGTTATTTTTATCACTTTGATCACTTGGTTCTTGGTTTGAGGTATGAGTTGTTTCGTCAAAATCAGCATCATCGTCACCCACAATATGACCAAACTTCAAGCGGCGAACCGAGCGAATGGTAGTCACAGGACCGGACAAGGCATAACCGACAAAAATAAGCAGCAGCATTTCTGCCGGACTGGAGGCGATAACCACAAAAACCATCACGATCACCAACACCACAACAAATGATACCTTTGAGCGCCAATCAACGTCTTTAAACGAGCTGTAACGAAAATTACTGACCATCAACAAACCCAGTGCGATAGTCACAAAGCAAATAAGGTAACTAACATCAGCGCCGTCAATTTGATATTCGACACCCACCCACACCATGGCCGCCAGTACACCCGCCGCAGCCGGGACTGCCAATCCCTGAAAATAGCGTTTATCGGCGATGCCCACTTGCGTATTAAACCGGGCTAAGCGTAATGCGGCGCCCGCAACAAAAATAAACGCCGCCAACCAACCAATTTTGCCCATGTCTTTTAACGCCCAGTTAAAAGCGACAAGAGCAGGTGCAACACCAAAAGAAACAATGTCGGCCATGGAGTCGTATTCAGCACCGAATTCACTTTGAGTATTGGTTAGCCGGGCGACACGCCCGTCAAGTCCATCAAAAATCATCGCGATGAATATCGCCACAGCGGCTGCCTCAAAGCGGCCACTCATGGAGGTGATCACCGCATAAAATCCGGCAAACAAACCGATGGTCGTCAGTAGGTTGGGGAGTAAAAATATACCCGGACGTCGTTTGGGGCCTGAGAATTTGTTTGCTGTCATAGGGTTGGGGGCCAATGGCTTTTTTGAGTAGGCTTGAGTATATGAAAAGTCTGG
>JABSOG010000375.1 GCA_013216025.1 Algicola sp.
GGTCTGGCGCCAGTAACCGGTCAATGGCAGCATTACACCTACAAGCTAGCTGACTTAGCCGCTGCGGGACTAGACGTGAGTGCTATTAACGTACTGATGATGTTCCCTGCATGGGGCACCGGCGAAGGCGCGGTATACCGAGTCGACAATGTGCGTATTGGCGATTAATTTTTAAACCGTATATCTCTTTGGGCAACGTAACTTATACGTTGCCCTTTTTTTGATGGCCAAGGATGGCCGAATGTCGCGGGTGCATGGATGCACAGGAGCTACGGGTTTTGATATGAAAAAATTTATACTGTTATTGTGCGTGGTGTTTCTATGCGCTTGCACCAACAAACCGGCGCAACTAAATGACGGCATTCAAACCGGCAGTTTGGCTGAGGTTGGATTCGACCCCAAGCGCATCGAACAACTGCTAAACAAAGACTATAAAGAGCTTCACAGCCTACTGGTCTATAAAGATGGATTATTGGTGCTGGAGAAGTACTTTAAAGGTAACGATGACTATATAGAATTTGAGAACAATATCTTCCGCAACAAATCCCGTCCACACGTTCAATGGAGTGTCGACAAAAAGCACTATGTCGCCTCAGTAAATAAAGCTCTGACAGCCACCTTAACTGGTATTGCGTTCGATAAATTTGATATTCCGTTGCGCACAAAACTCTCAGCATTATTGCCCCAATACAGAAAATACTTCCAAACCCCTAACAAAGCCAAAATCACCATCAAAGACTTACTGACCATGCGAATGGGATTCGACTGGGATGAATGGGGCAGGGATGACTTGGCCTTATTGTGGCAGTCTGATGACTTTGGCAAGTATCTATTGAGCCGTGCAAACAATGGCCCCGGCAAAGCATGGAAATACAACAGCGCTGGTCCAAATCTATTGTTGAAGGGCTTGCAAAATGTGGTTAAGCAACCGCTTAGAACATGGGCCGACCAGCATTTTTACAGCAAACTGGGTATAACCGACTTCACCTGGCAGTCACAACCTGATGGCGACCCTGAAGGTTCAGCAAGAATGTTTATGCGGCCTAGAGACATGCTAAAAGTCGGCATAACCTATCTAAACAAAGGCAAATGGCAGGACGAACAGGTGATCCCAGCTAAATGGGTCGAAGCCGTATCAACCGTGCAGGCAACCAGCGAAGCGGGGGATTATAGTTATCTGTTTTGGTTGAGGGAGTTGAATGGAATTCGTTATATCAGCGCCGATGGTGATGGTGGGCAATATATCAATATCTTCCCCGAGCAAAATATGGTGATTGTGATGACCGGGGGCAATTATCTTGAGTGGCCGGTTTATTCGAAGCAGGCGCAGGAGATTATGGCTGATATTTTTGCTGGGCTTCGCAGATCGCTTGCAATTTGACTTCGAACAATGAGTTCGCAGTCATTTCATTAATACGCTTTTCGTTGCCTCCTTGACCCCTTTGATTATTTATTACCTAAATCTGATTAACGTTACAGGATCAGAGCCAAATAACCATAGCCCGGTTGTGTCAATACCTGATGTTTAAATCCGCTTTAAAACATGATAGATTATTTGCCCAGTAGTCAAAATAATTTAGTTAGTTAACGTCCTGAAACTCACGTCCGTGTGCCGCGTAGCCAGTGCCCAGCAACATGCGTTTCTGGATGGGCACTAGCTAAATACAACCATGATTAAGAGGATTTTATGCGATTATTTAATATAACACTCTTTATACTGTCCATTATGCTCATTGCAGGTTGTCAAACGACAAGTACGTCAACAAGTACATCAACAAGTGCAACTACAACCAAAGCACCAATATCCCCTCCTTTAGATTTAAAACCACCCTTTTTGATGCAATCTAAATTACTGAGACTGTTTGAGTTTAAACATGCAAGCTATGGTATCAAACGTACTGATGAAGAAATTCTGAGAGACATGCCTATAAATCTTGATCGTTACAAGGTTTACACTCGAATAATCAAGAAATTACCAGATTCGCTACGGGTGATGTATAAACACAACAAATATCCTAAAAATTATATCAATTTTATTTTCAAAAACGGTTTTCTCGAACAAATCATTTTCAGTGATGAGCAGGATGGACTTCGTCTAACAACAAACAGAGAAAAAGGATCGCTGCGTAGTGGCGATGGCCAGGGCAGTGGTATGGATTATTTATTTATGTATTGGTTATCAAGGCTTAATTATCAAT
The DNA here is from genome assembly GCA_013216025.1 of Algicola sp. Taxonomy (GTDB): domain Bacteria; phylum Pseudomonadota; class Gammaproteobacteria; order Enterobacterales; family Alteromonadaceae; genus JABSOG01. The sequence goes on from JABSOG010000375.1 coordinate 2,199, forward strand.
TTTATGATGGTAAGAAAAACCTTGAAAATACCCATGTTAGAGTCGTTCGAAAACTGGGCTGGCGAGACCGGGTCATCAGATCTGAAATTGGCCCAGAAACGTTTGAGTGGGACTTTGCTGATACCCATGAAAGAAAAGGCGCATTGCGCTTATATTCGGATGAATATAGAAATAACAAAGGACAACGCAGAGTCAGGGCCACCCGTATTTCAATTGTGTGGAAAAACCAATCCCAATGGCTTAGCGCTGGTGGCGAGCCACAAAAAATTAAACCGCTAGCAATCACTTATGCGCCTTATGTTGCACCAAAGAAAGTAACCAAACCGAAAAAAATGTATGTCATTGGCTGGGATCCCAACAACAAAGATATACTGCTTATTTCCGGCCCTCATCTGTGTAAACACATCAGACCTTACCCACTGGGTATGGATGGTTCTTTCGGAGAAGATGGCCACTACTTTTGGAAGAAATATAAATCGAGATCGATTTCATCAGATCAGCTAGATTACTTCAAAGACCAGTCCCGTGATTGGGCTAAGTGGCAGGCTGGATTTGGTTGTACTGACTAACGGCCATAATAGATAAAGGGCGCCCATATTTTAGGGTGGGTATATTGTTCGCCATAGAAGCCATGCACAAAGTTTTGTTTCACTTCGTGCATCGCCAATGCAAATGATTTGTTTTCGGTAAAAACCTTTTTATAAGTTTCGGACATGAAAATAGCGGTGCCCTGATCTGATACGCTCCATAATGACACCGCTGCGCTATTGGCGCCGGCCAATAGAAAAGCCTGGGTTAAACCGACCACGCCTTCTCCTTTATAGATTTTACCCATACCGGTCTGACAAGCTGATAATGCAACAAAATCAGCTTTCAGATTCAGTTTTTCGACTTCGCTAACCCGTAAATAACCGTCTTCCTTGCCAGTGGCATTTTTGTATTGATTTAGTATCAGTGCTGACAGTTCTGGGATCACATCATAAGCGAAACCATGTGTCGCGAAGTGGAGTATTTTGTAGTTTGCAAGCTGGCCACTTTTATCCATTTTTTTAAACAGCGCTTCGTCGGCTTTGGCGTGGAGATAAATATCCGCTTGCGGTAAAATTTTCTTGATCCCCAACAACTCGGCTTTGGTACCTGGCAATTGATTCCACTTGCTTATGCCCATTTGCAGATACACCGGTCGCATCGACAGACTTTTCTTTTCTCGACGCTGGTATTCTTCGGTTATATCCTCTATCGAACTCACCGGGTTTTGTCTTACATCATCCGCACTGGCATTTTCATAAATAGGCCCACCAAAGCCAATAAAGGGTTTACGGGTGTCTGCATAGTTTCTTTGATTGAGTACCTGCCATATTGCTGCGGAGGGAACATAGCGTATTTTGTATTTTTCAACCAGATACTTTCCCGATCTATCGATGAGTGCATCAAACGGTACGTAGGCCAATAAACCATCGGGAATGATAATGAGTTCATCTTTGCCTGCCAACAGCGGCTCAATGGGTTTTATCAGCATTTCATACAACAATTGCCCCGCATGTTTCAGGGTGTCACTTGAACCTTTATTTTTCGACTTGATAAGGGTTCTATAAATCGAAATGATAAGTTCTGCATCACCCTGTACAGCTTTACCCAGCAGTGCTTTTTCAAACCGACTGATAACCGCTAATTTTTTAAGTCCTTTACTTTGAAAATTGGCAGTATCAAAACCAAAATCATCATTTTTGGCCTTTTTGCCTGCTGCCTGAGCGTTTAGGTTGCGAATATGATTAGCCACGGACTGGATGTTTTGACTATCAACAAAGAACGCCCCCTGTACCTTATGTTTTGTAATGACAGTGGGAAAATAAAAAGCACTGGCACTGACGGTGGTATTGCTCTGCATTTGAAAGTCGATTAATACTTCTTTTGGTCCCAAAATATTTTGAATCGATTCTATTGCAATGACGGGTGGCGCCTGTTTTGTCGTCAGTTTTTGCAGTAATACACGCGATCGATTAAGCTCATTTGCCGCGAATGATTTTGCATAATCGCCATTTTTGAAATGGGCAAGACTCAAGACTTTGTAGGTTTCATTGAGTCTTGAAAGCACCCCTCTTTTAATAACACCTGTCGCCCCTTCTAACTGTTTTTCGACGCTCGAAATGGCTTTTATTGCGTATTGTGCGGCTTTATGATAATTCTTCCTGCCAATTTCCGCGCCCCCAAGGCTTGAATAGATTGGCCCCGCGTCAGTGCCAGTTTTATCGGTCATGTCAAGCGCCTCCAAAAATGCGCTAATCGCCTGATCATATTTGTTTTGAAAAAGATAAAGCTTGCCGATGTTTCTCAGTAATATCGTTAAGTCCTTTGTAATCCCGGACTGACTGAAATTTACTTTGGCTTTGGCAAAATACTTGGCCGCATGATCAAATTCTTTGAGCCCTAAATAGGCCATGGCAATGTTGTTTTCAACTTGAGCTGCAGCATAACGATTTGCCGCGTTTAGATGATGTGTTGCAGCAAGCTTAAGGTGTTCAATGGCATCATTGAATTGACCATTGGTCACCAACAACGTGCCTAAATTATTCTGCGATACCGCCAAGTCTGTTGATGCAGTTGAAAGACTTAAGGCTTGCTCATAAAATGATTTCGCTTTAGTCAAGTTATTGATGTTGGCCCAGACACTACCCAGACCGTTATATGCGGCCACCAAGTCTTTTTGTAAGTTATATTTATTGCCTATCGCAATTGCTTTTTCATAGTTATCTATTGCTTTTTGATGAAATTGGCCTTGGTTATGTGCATGTCCATAATTGGTATATGCAGCAAGTAGTGCGGGAATATCTCCAAATTCCTCAAGATGCAAAAGCGCCTTTGCATGAATCAATATTGCACTGTCTGTCTGGCCTTTCTTTAACAGCAGGCTGCCTTTTTTAGACAGAACCATGCCCATGATGCCGTCGCGGGGTACTTTTAGTGACTTTTCATTATCCAAGGCACGCTCAATTGTGTTCAGCGCGCCATCATCATTATTCTTCTCTTGCACGAGACTTTTATCGTACAAATTCTGGGTTTTTTGTCTGCGAGAAAAATCACTGCTGACCAATGATTCATACCAAGGTATTAACGCTTTCATTTCCTTAACGTGGATATTAAATTTTTGATACGCTTTCAAGTCATCGACAGGTCCTCCATCGTTTTTAGTCGATAATGCAAACAGTTTTCGAAAGTGTTTTTTTGCCCTTTTCACATCACCTTGTAAAATAGCGGCCAGACCGGCTAATTGCATAGGAAGTTCTTTAAATTTAAAAAGCTCGTGGCCTTTTATGGCTGTTTTTTCTGCTTGTGAAAATTGTTGAAGTTCTAACTGACAAATACTCATATATATAAATGAATCCAGATGGTCGGGTATAAGCTGGATCACATTTTGATAATCAACAATGGCTTGACGACAATTTTGTTCAGCCCACTGATAATATTGAGCGCGTTCAAAAAACCATGACGGATCATTTGGATTTGCCCTGATCATCTGATTGATTTGAGATAATGATGGGGGCTGATCTTGCGACGCAGCAGCAAAACTAATGAACAACACTAAAACAGGGGTAAGAAAGCGTTTTATAACCATTCGTCTTAATACGTTATAGGCAGGCATTGGGTATCCTCGTTCAATTTATCAACAAACAGATAAATCTAACAGCTTTAAGTAATAGATTAAAAGTATAGCACCCTAAATTCAGCGGGAAACGGATTAATATCGAATAAGAGGACTGGTCGCTGTTTTTATAATACTCTCGCTAAATTTACTTTTTCTCTGTTAAATCACATTCTTGCTCACAAGTTATGGTGCGCTAAATAAAAATATAGCACGATTAAAATAGTCGGATAAAACAAGCGATCTTGATCCCTATTGTTTCTATAGCTTTGATGTGACCCCGCTTAGCGATGAAAATGGCGGTGGCCTTCTGATCACTTGGCCTGATTTACCCGGATGCATGTCAGATGGTGAATCTATTGAAGAAGTCATCAGAAACAGTCGGGACGCCTTTCAAATTTGGATGGAAACTTGTATTGAGCAGGGGGCGTGAATTGCCAAAACCCGGCGAGTTGTTTAACGTTTTTGGTAAAACAGGTAAAAATCCAAATACACAGACTTTGGCTGCACTAAATGAGGTTGGCGGGACTTCGTATGGAAGTGTTGAAAATCTATCTCAATTATGGAAATAATGACCAAAAAGCGTTTTGAAAGAGATATCAAAAAAAGGCAGAAAGATTTTGCAAAGTTATCGGCTGTTCTCGCTAAATCGGTGCAGGCGAAAAATTTGAAGTTAAATATCAAAACCACCCATTAAAACTCAAAATAAACCGCAACCGCCAAACTCACGCCCCGTGGCGCATATTGACCAGACAAGGTAGGTCCTGCCACTGCATCACGATTATCAAACAGATTTTTGGCGCTCAGCCGTAAATCACGTCCTTCACCCCATAACCCTTTAAACAGCACGCTGGCGTCGAGATAAAATTGGTTGTTTACCTGTTCAAAGCTAAACGTGGTGCCACCATCATCAGTAACTTCTGCTGGCTGGTGGGTGAAATAGCGCAGCTGTGTTGAAAACAAGGTATGTTCACTCAACTTAAGGTCAAAACCGCTGGCGATGGTCAGTTTTGGTGAACCAATCATGTCTTTGTTTGGGTCACTTACCCGGTGTGCATCCCCGGCGTTGGTCACGGTATCAAAGTTAACGTTATTTTCAAATGACGAATCAATATAGGCGAGGTTGCACCAAAATAGTCCGCGGTTATCCAAAGCCACACTCAAGGTCATTTCGGTGCCCCAGCCATGGTAATCCCCGATATTGGTGTGTGGAGCGCCCCAGGTGATAAAGTCTTGCAAGTCTTGGTAATACAAATTAATTGATAACCGTATTTGCTCGCCAATAAACACATTACCCCATTCAGTGGTTTGCAATAATTCAGCCCGCTGTGCATTGGGTGAACCCACCGCCCATGTTGGTGCATTGATTTTGCCAGCACCCCAAATCTCATTCAATGCCGCCAATGGCGAGGGCATACGCACGGCACGATTATAAAACAGCTTGGTGATCCACGCATCCATTGCCTGATACACTAAGGCGGTACGACCGGCAAAATGCCATTTTTTTTCTACCAGAGTATTGTGGTCTGCACGTATGCCGCCGACCCATTTCAATCGTTCATTGAGTTGTACCGTATCATCAATATAAACGCCGTAACCATAAGTCGAGCCGTCATAAAAGGTCTGTTTTTGCTGGCCAATCGCTTCAAATGTGCTGTCAAAATGATCTTCAAAGACGGTTTGAATACCCATCTGAAGGGTGTGACCGTCAAACCGGGTATTCACAAAACCGACCTCCGCATTAAAATCCCATTGACCAATCGATTGCCATGGCGGGCC
>JABSOG010000376.1 GCA_013216025.1 Algicola sp.
AGGTTTGGGCTCACTCGGGTTTAAAGTGTTACGCACCACCGATGTGCGCTCGCAAGTGCAAACTACCTCGGTTTATAGCCAGCAATATCCCTACGCCGGAATACCGGTGGCTACCGTTCAGGTTGCAGCCGATGGTGTGACTGTCCTCAGTGAAGCGGTGAATACACCCGAACAACGGGCCACAACCCACGGTGGTATCTATCCATTTATAGACACTACAACCGAAACCCAATATCAGGTTGGTACAGATGGCATTCACCGTACGCTCGGCACCACCGTCACCGACAATGATTATGATGGCTGGGGCAACTTAACCCGCTCAGCGGTGCAAATTAAAAACGGCTCAACCGTGGTACATACCACCATTACCACCAACAATTTTGGCAGTAATGATTCGTACGAGCAGCAAAAAGGCCGTTTACAATCGACCACAGTCACTAAAACCCCGCAAACGGGCAGTGCCATCAGTCGTTCAAGCAGTTTTGGTTATTATGGCCTGAGTGAAAGCTGTAATGGCTCGACGCAAATCAAAGGTATGCTCAAAACCAGCAGTATCAATGGTTTAACCACCACCACCTGCTATGACGCTTTTGGTTATAAATCTAAAGTGACCAAAACAGGCAAACTGAGTGCCACAGCCGCGAATGCCATTTCGGTCAGCTCCACCAGTGTGTTCAGCGCCGATGGACGCGTTATCGCGAGCAGCACCAACACGCTGGCGCATACTGTTACCCACAAATACAACGATGATGTGGCCACCGGGTCGGTGACGGGGCGTATCAACAATGCGGCTGTGACCGATGTTAATGGCCTGACAGTGAAACAACACTTTGATGTGTGGAACCAAGTATTGGCACTTGAAACGCCAGCGACTGCCACCAAAACCACCAAAACGGCTTATTGCACCAGCTGTACCGCCAACAGCAAATACTATGTTGAAACTGCACAAGATGGGATGCCGACCAAACGGGTGATTTTCGACAAGTTTGGCCGCGAAATTGCGGTGAAAGTACAACACTTCGACAACGCGACCTACAGCTACCAGTTCAAAGATTATGATGCTCTGGGTCGTCTTGAAAAAGACTATTTTCCAACGTTCAGTGCCACCCGGCCAACGGGTGCCACGACTTACACTAAGTCTGTTTATGATGCTTACAGTCGTGCCATTCGAATCGAAATGCCCAACACCAGCGACGAAGGTTATGTGCATCCGACCACCACTTACGCCGGTTTCAAAACCACCAAAACCGATGCCAAGGGTCAGGTGACCATCGAAACGCAAGATGTTAAGGGTCAGTTGAGCCAAGTTGAAGACGCCAAAGGTGGCACCTTGGTGTATGGCTATGACGCCTTCGGTCATTTAAAAACCGTGACCAAAACAGCTGATGGCGTGAGTATTTTACAGGTCAATAATAGTTACAACAGTTATGGTCAAAAGACCCAATCGGTTGATATTGACCGAGGTACTTGGTCATTTGGTTACAACGACTTTGGTCAATCGGTGTGGCAGAAAAATGCCAATGGTGTGACCACCACAACCGATTTTGACACGGTGGGTCGCAAGGAGCGCCAGTATGCCCACGACTTTACCCAGTGTTGGATTTATGGCACTGCTACCCCGGCCAAAGGCAAGCTGACAAGCACCCGTTACTTCGATGGGTTAGGCAACGCCAGTTGTTCAGACGCCAACTTCACCCAAGCGACAGATGTTGAATATGACAAAGCCGGACGGGTTTTCCACACCAGCGAAACCATCAAAGGTCTGATGTCACCGCTTGATGGTCAGTATCATCAATTCAACGAATTTGATGTCAATGGCCGCCTGTCTAAACAGCGTTACCCCGCGTTGGGTTTGACCATCAGGCATGAATATCAAAATGGTTATGCCAGCAAATTGGTTAACGACAGCAATGGTCGGGTTTATCAGCACATAACCAAAATGGATGTACAGGGGCAGGTCAAGTCGGTCAGTTTTGCCAACGGCACCTCAGAGCAAGTCGGTTATTCAGACACCACCGGCAGGGTCACATCACACACCTTAACCGGCATGTTGACTTTGCATAACCTGTCGTACGAATACCAAGCCAACGGTAATTTGGCCGCGCGAACCCATGGTTTTGGCCCCATCTCGCAAAACCCAGAATATCGAGAAGAATATGATTATGACAGTTTGAATCGTCTGACGGGTCGCAACGTTATTCGTACCACTGATGCTGCCGCTGGTTTCAGCATGAACGAACAATATGCCTATAACGGCTTTGGCAGCTTTACCCAAAAGCAGCATACCGGTTATTACCGTTATGACGCCAATCAACGGTTAACTGGCGTTTATGGCAATGCGGCCTTTACCGGCAGCAAGTTGTATGACTTCGATTATGACCATAACGGCAACATTCTGGGTGATGGCAAACGCAATTTACAATACGCCAGCTTCGACAAACCCGTGCTGATTAATCAGGGCGAGACTTCAACCGGGTTTATCTACGGTATGGGTCACAAACGTTTTTACCGTCATGATCAAAACATCAAAGATGGCAAAGAGGTCAATACCCACACCGCTTATTTGGCTGGCGCCGAGAAGATATACCGCACCGAGGCAGGCAGCGATAACGACTTGATTGAGCATAAATTCTATGTGGGTAATGTGGTCATTACCGAGTCGACCAATGCGGTTGACAATGACAGCACGGCAGAAGCCTATTTGCACAAAGACCACCTTGGCTCACCGCTGACCATCACCGACAAAATCGGGCATGTGATCGCCAAAAACGTTTATGATCCTTGGGGCAAAGTCCAACAGCTGTTTATTGGCAACAGTGCGTTACTCACGCCGATTGCACCAACGACCAGAGGATTCACCGGGCATGAAGGTGTTCAGGGCTTGGATATCATCCACATGAACGGGCGGATTTATGACCCTGTACTGGGACGGTTTTTACAGGCTGACCCGGTGATCCAAGCGCCGACCAACAGTCAAAACTACAACCGTTACGCTTACGTATTGAATAACCCGCTGAGTTATACCGACCCCAGTGGTCACTTCTTTAAGTCGTTGTTTAAAGCCATCAAAAAATACTGGAAACAAGTGGTGTCGATTGCCGCCGTGTTTGTGCTGGGTCCGGTGATTGGTGGCATGTTGTCGGGTTACTTGACCACAGGCTCATTAAAAGGGGCGTTACTGGGCGCTTTCACGGGTGCATTGGGGGCGTCGTTTGGCGGACTAGATGGCATTGCCGGGTTCTTAGTGAATGGCGCGGTGGGTGGGTTGTCGAGCAAACTCACCGGCGGTAAGTTTGGTCATGGGTTCTTGTCGGCCGGTATTGGTCAGGCAGTGGGCGGCAGCATCAAAGCGCTTAAAACGGCCACAGGCAGAATACTGGCCAAAGCGGTCGTTGGTGGCACAGTATCGAAACTGACCGGCGGCAAGTTTGCCAACGGTGCGCTAACATCGGCCTTTGCAGCCTCTTTGGCAGAGGTGGGCGCGCAGCAGGAGATTGAAGAAGCGACTGCGGATGATGTTAAAAAAGCGAAAATGGCCAAAGCAGTTTATGACGTCACTGGAGACGATGTCGGCAGAACGGACTTGGTTGAAGGATACACCCTCGACAGCGTGTACGAAAATTATACGGGCATGAAAGCCGCGTTATTTATCGGTGAATCGGGTAGTGTTTTGGCCTTTGCTGGCACAGATATGCTCTCGGGGGCCGATTGGAAAGCCAACCTGTTGCAGGCCGTTGGTTTTGAGAGCGCACAACACACAACAGCCTTTGCATTGGCCAAAAAGCTTTATGGTGATGCCAACCAAAATTTACAGTTTACCGGGCATTCGCTGGGTGGCGGTATAGCTGCAGCGGCGGCGATTAGAAACGGTGGCAGTGCCACGGTGTTCAATGCAGCGGGTGTTCATAACAACACCTTGAATGGCGCTATGCGGTCAAATGGCTCAGTCAGGTATTTGTACAGTTCTCATGATGGCCTGCGGTTGTTCAACATGATGACCCCCGCCAGTGTGCCGGGTGTTCACATCAACATTGGCGCTGCCGGGCCGCATATGATGGGAGGTATGTGTGATGTCATGGGTTGTTAAGTTAACCCTGCCTGTGGTGCTGGTTTTAAGTTTGACCAGCACAGTCAGCTTTGCTCAGGACTCAATGGCATCAAAACAGCAACGCTTTAACCAGACGCAGGAGCACAAGGTGTTGATAAAAATGTCGTTAAAGGAAATGTTTATCGATGCCAATGTCCGCAAGCTGGCAGATGCAGCAGGTGATGGTGACATTGACCTGATTGAGCAAATGCTGGCGCAGGGCGTTGATGTTAATGCTCGGGGTACCTCTAATGCAACGCCCTTGTTTTGGGCGATGAAAGACAGTGACGGATTCAAAAAACTGCTTGAGGCCGGGGCTGATCCCAATGTGGTATTCGACGATGGCGGCAGTGTGATGCACTGGGCGGCAAGAATGGAAGACAGCCGCTTTTTGGCGCTGGCACTAAAGCACCAAGGTAACCCCGATTTAAGGGCGGGCATGTTCATGGAAACACCGTTGTTTTCGGCCACGGGGAGGCCTGACAATGTCGCGCTATTGGTTCAAAACAAAGGGGATATCAACGCTCGTTCACAAAGAGTGAACCCCTTCACTGACCAAGTGGTGGGTGAAACACCAGTGATGGACGCTGCTCAAAAACATCAATTTGACACCGTATTGCAGTTGTTAAAGCTCGGTGCCGATCACCAGATTATCAACGGCAACGGTAAAAGCTTGTTGGATGTACTCAACACGTTTGATGGTCTGTTAGACCCGAAAAGTAAAGAAGCCAAAGCACTGGGTGAAGTTGATCATTGGCTGAAAAACAAGCGTTAGTAAACGACTATCGCCCCGATTGTTTGGGGCGATAGTCTCTAATAAAAATAAATTAATTTCACCGACAACCCGGTGGTCAAACAGGACTAACTATGTACTTTTATAAACCCATAGTGCACAACGCATTGCTGCGTTTTGTTTCTTTACTGTGTCTGCTGGGGGCATTTTCGGCCAATGCAGCGGTGCCAGGTGTGCCTTCATTGAGCGTGCCATCAACAGATAGTGACGGCGCATATACGGTTTCGTGGGGAGGCGTGTCGGGTACTACGCGATACGAAATGCTGGGCGAACAAAGTGGCGTGCTTTATTCCGGCATGGGCCGATCTTCGTATCGCCAAAAGCCAAATGGCACCTACTACTATAAAGTCAGGGCTTGTAACAGTAGTGGTTGCTCCAGCTACTCAGGTAAAAAAAGGATTGTCGTCAACATCCCAGTAAAACCTGATGTACCGAACATTTACGTGCCCTCTACCGATAGTGACGGTTCTTATACGGTCTCTTGGAGTCGGGTGAGTGGCACCACCCGGTACGAAATGCAAGGTGAACTCAGTGGTGTATTATATTCCGGTGGTGGTCTATCGAAGTCTCGTTACAAATCTGATGGCACTTATTATTACAAGGTGAAAGCCTGTAACAGTGCCGGTTGCAGTGCTTTTTCGGCCAAACGAGGCATTGTTGTCAAACGTCCTTTGCCGATACCTGCCACACCCTCAACACCGATAGCTAATGTTGCTAACGGCAATGACATTTCGGTGTATTGGAGTGCGGTTTCAAACGCCAATCATTATTACCGACAGGTCAGCGTTAATGGTGCGCCCTGGAAAAATAGAAATAAGTACACAACGACCAATATCTCATTGGCCAATCAGCAAGTCGGTACTTTCGTATATCGTGTGCAAGCCTGTAATGTCAATGGGGTCTGCTCGGCTTATTCTGGCTCATCTGCCCCGGTTAATGTTTTGCCCCTACCTGACGTTCCTGAACAGCCAACGGCAAGCGTAAAAAATGGTGATGATATTACTGTTTCGTGGACTGCAGTCACAGGGGCAGATCACTACTACCGACAAGTCAGCTTTAACGGCATAGCGTGGCAAAACCGTAATAAATACACGCAAACCAGCGTATTATTCGCCAATCAGCAGGCAAGAACCTATCAATACCGCGTGCAGGCGTGTAATACAGTTGGTACTTGTTCTGACTACTCTACGCCATCTTCACCTGTAACCATTGTGGTGGCACCATTGATGGCAATCAAGCAATTTGAATGGATCCCCGCTGAGGTCGAGGTTGGTGAAGTCACCGCTTTTCATTGGAACATTACCAATGCAAACGAATGTTTTATCGCCACCGAAGGCATGGAAAGCTCGGTACCCCGAGCAGCTGCGGGTCAAACGACAACTTATATCTATGACGCACCTGTTATTCATCTTACCCAGTGGTATTGCACCGACGTATTCGGTAATCGATTCCCCTCGGATACAACTCAGTATTTAGAAGCAACCAGAACGGTGAAGGCACCAGCCCCAACTGTTAGCGCGACCACCGTCGACATCAAAAACCTCAATGTTCAAAGCGGCAGTTACGACGTGGTCTGGGGCGATGGTACAGACGTTGCAACTTACCAATTGGTCGAAGAAAAGAACGGCGTTTGGGGCACACCTCAAACCATTACCAACGCCTCATCTAAAAGTTTCAGCTCAGTCGGCGAAGGTCGTTATCGCTATAAGGTCAGAACCTGCGCAGGAGATGCTTGCTCAGATTACAAAACCTCCGCAGCCTTTACCATGGCCGCTTTTAATAAGAGCACCAGCATCAGCGATGCCGCCGTATTAACCGGTCTCAGTGGCGATGTTGGTTTTACCTCTGGTCAATTTAGAGTGAACGAATCAGGTGCCGCAACTTATTCGGTGCCACTGAATTTGCCTGAAGGCGTGGCTGGCGTTAAACCACAAATCTCGTTGAATTATTCAAGCCAAGGTGGCGATAGCACCATGGGCCGGGGTTGGTCTTTGGGCGCGGGTGATGCCATCAATCGTTGTCCTAAAAATATCTTTCACAATGGTGAGATCGCCGGTGTTGAATACAACAGCGATGACTTGTTCTGCCTCAATGGTCAGCAATTGTCCATTAAAACTGGCACTTACGGTGCAGCTGATTCGACTTATCACACCACCATCGAAAACTTCGCAACCATCAAAGCTCACGGTACGGCTAGTTATTCAGGTCCTAATTACTTTACGGTTAAAACCAAATCGGGCGACACCTATTACTATGGTCAAACCGCTGATAGCGATGATTACGGTGATGCCTTTGTAGAGCCGAATAACCCCAATACCAACAACGGTTTAGCTAAGTTTTGGGCGCTTAAAAAAGTGGTGGATGTGAGCGGAAACACCATTCGATATCACTACACTGAAGACCCAGCCAAAGGCTCACATGTACTGTCGAGCATCGAATATGGCAAGAATGAAAATGTTTCGGCGTCTCGTTATTTCAATAGCGTAACGTTTAATTATGTCACCAACCCAAAGCCAGTGATGGGTTACAGCGGTGGCAGCACCTTTGTGATGGACCAGTTGCTCAGTAACGTTTCGATTAAAGTTGACAGCGACAGCTACCGTTATTACGACTTGTCGTATTTCACGTCAAGCATCATTGAAGAACGCAATTATCTCGAAACCATCACTGAATGTATCGCTAAAGACAGTCATTGTTTGGCGCCACTTAGCTTTACTTGGCAAAAACGAGCAG
>JABSOG010000377.1 GCA_013216025.1 Algicola sp.
TCATTTCAGGCGGCAGCTTTGCCTGCCGGTGCACTGATAATGATTGAGGTGACGGCCATCAGTCCGACATAAAAGGCTTAAGACATGCGCAACCCACTGACTGACCAACAGCGCCAAAGCTATCATCACAATGGTTTTTTATTTCCGATTTCAGTACTCAGTGACAAAGAAGTGGCTTATTTTCGTTCACAACACGATGCATTGGATCAGGGTTTGGGCGGTAAAACCACGCCACAACAAAAAAGCCAATGCCACCTGCGGTTCAAATGGGCCAGTGATCTAGCGACACATCCCGCCATACTGGATGCGGTTGAGGCTATTATCGGTGCCAATATTTTAATTCACTCATCCACCATTTTCTGCAAATATGCCAGAGATGAAAGCTGGGTTTCCTGGCATCAGGACAGTTTTTATTGGGGCTTGTCAGCGCCGAAGCTGGTTTCTGCCTGGATTGCCCTGACAGACAGTACCATCGACAACGGCTGCCTGCGTGTACTCAAAGGCACACAATCTCGTCGATATCAGCACACTGAAAAACCGCAAAAACATAATATGTTGGGCAAAGGACTGACGGTGTTCGACCAACTCAACACAGACGAAGCACAAGACATCGTTTTAGCTGCCGGAGAAATGTCGTTTCACCATGCCCATATCGTCCACAGTTCACAACCCAATACCAGTGACCAACCCCGGATCGGCTTTGCGGTCCGTTATGTGTCCACCGCAGTGACGCAACAAAAACCACATCACAACGTGATACTGGCAAGAGGTGAAGATCATTATGGTCACTATCAAATACAGAACAAACCCACACAGACAATCAACGAAGGGTTATCGGCCCAAAACTTGTATGATGGCGATCCTCAAAGAAACTATTAGGAGCCTGTCCTAGACAGGTGCTATTGGTCTTGAGTCGATACTGACATCGGCAGTCGGCAATGAGCCGTTACCGGACCTTTGGTGTATTTGCCCAAGTCCAGTATTTCAGTTTTGTCAAAATAACTGGCAAACACAACGGCATTTTCAGGGTAGTTAAAGCACAGCTCGAAAAACGAAAAATAGATCACATTCGAGCAGAATAACCAGATATTCTCACCCTTGGCGATAAAGTCGCGAAACCCTGCTGATTGCATGTCTTCCACCCGTGTATGAACCGGGACTTGTGACAGTATATCGCGGGTCTTATCGAAGTGATCCAGTGCATAGCGCCAACTACTGAGCAGACTGCGTGCCGTTTGCCCACGGTCTTCGGTGAGTGTGCCGTTTTGTGTGGCGGCAATGCAATCCCTGATGATTTTCTCCTGGGGGCTGTCAACCTCATAACTGGCGTGGGTCAGTTTGTCCAAAAACGTTGAGGCATCCGGTGAGTCAATCCAGACACGCCGGATAATGTCGAAAAATGTCACCGCATGCACGTTGGTATCATAAAAAGTGATCTCATTAGGCTCAAACATCGGAATTAGGTTAAGACCATAGAGTCCACCGACCACACTAACCAGATGAATAGACCCCCGGCGCTTGGGCGCAAGATCACTGTAAAATGCTTTATAGTGTTGAAAAATATCATAAAGCCCGCGTATATGCTCATCATCATGGCAAATCTCTTGCCGCGGCGTCAGCTCGGCAAACCCGTCGTCCGTGCCGTAATAGATTTGATGAATTTGTTGAAACACTGCATAGTCCGATCTCGGGGGAGTATTAGCCATCAAGAGTACCTCTTATTAGTTGATTTTTTTAAACACAGGGTCATGAAAAACGACAAGGATACGACATTAAACGCAGTCCTTTGCCAGCAACAGCCTCAAAACGCATTTGCTCTGCCTGCGGCATTTCAGTGCGCCAGCGATGAACATCCTCAGGTCTGGGCGGTCGGCCCAACTTGCCGTGTACCTGACCGTCAATATCACTGATATAATGGTCTGAATCCTCATAAAAATTAAGCATGGCGACTTCGAAAGACTCTTGCAGAAAATCACACAGGCGTTTGAGCGTGGCCTGCGTCTGAAGAACCAAGTCTTCATACTGGATGATCAGGTTGCGCTCAGGTCCCAGTTGCCGGGTGGCCTCCTGTGCCATTTCGACTCGTTGCAGCCAATAGCGGGCGCGATCATCCGCCGTTGGTCCGTGCCAGCCGACCTGTTGCAAAGACCGAACGACATCACGTCCATCGCGGATAATATGCACCAGTTTGGACCCGGGAAACAGTGCCATCAATTTTTGCCAGCAGTGATAATATACCGGGGTCTTGTCACCCCAACGCGGTTTTTTCGAAGCGGCGATCTCCATATGGAAAAGCGCATCAACCAAAATGTTCAGCGGCGCAGGGGCCAATCCCAGTAGCGTGTGGCGAACTTCGTCAGGGTTTAGATGCCAGGTGCTGAAATTTCTCTCTGTCACAATCAAGTCCACCATTTGATTGACCTCAGTTGACGTGAACGGACGCTCAGTCGGCAATTTTTCAAACACCAACCTCAGAAAATGAGACTCAAAGGGGATCGCCAGCCTGGAATGACGGTTGAGCATCAAGCGTAACATTGTGGTGCCCGAACGCGCAGCACCCAGCAAGAAAAATGGGGTATTGTCAATCATTGGCCGGGTCGGCATTGGTTGACGTTGGTTGGCAACCGGCGATGAAACGGCTCGGGAAGCGTCAATATTGTCAGTGCGCAACTGTCACCACCGCAAATGATCTGCTGCTGATCAGGCGTCCACACAACATGCAAGGGATTTAGAGTATGATCCGTCAGGCGATAAGCCTGTTTGCCGTCAACGCTGATGATCCAGACCGCTCTGGGGGTCTGTTCGTCGGGTGTGGGCTTTGGCCGGGTAGAAGTACAGGCAATCCACTGCCCGTCCGGCGACCAGCGCGGTGCCCGCCCTTGAATAAGGTGATCGTCACCTTGCTCCAGACGTTGCAACACGCCGTTTAGACCAACCAGCCATAACTGGTTTGCCCCTTGATTGAACCGTCCCGAATTACCCGCAAAAATAACCTGTTTGCCATCCGGGCTGATGCCTGGCCTGCCCGCACAAACCTCCGGGAAAGTGGTCAGTTGGCTGACGGGATTATCTGCTGCGGGTGCCAGTTTGTACAGTACCGCCGCACGACCCTTTTTAGTCTGGTATTGGCTTACAACAACAACCGCCCGCTCTGCGGGATAAGCACAAGGATGCAGGTAGGCGCGCCCATTCGGCCCCAGATCCGGCAGAAAAGGAGCCAACAACCCGGTTTCCAGGTCGAGGGTCCAAATACTGCGCTGGCCATTGTTGAAAGCGATTTGCCTGCCCTGTGCCAACCAGGCAGGACGTCTGGCATTGATATCCAATGGTGTGATGACTTGTGGTTCTGCGCCAACCTCATCCAGTGACAACAGCATCAGGCAGCTATTGCGGCTACCAAGGTGGCCGGTAAACACCACTTGCTTACCATCTGGTGAACAACAAGGCCACGCGCCTTCAGGCCATAATTGGCGGGCAGTGACAGATTGATACTCATCGTCAGTCAGTAACATCACGGTGTTATCGACTGATAATTATCGTTGTCCAATTCTGCTTTTCTGATCAAAGGTAAAACCTCTCGACCAAAGAACATCATCTCATCAAGTTTTGGCCAACCTGAAATAATGAATTGGCTGATACCGATACGTTTGTAGTCCATAAATGCCTGAGCCAACTCCTCAGGAGTCCCTACCAATGCAACCACCGAAGGCCCATAGCTGGGCACCAATCCAGCCCATAAATACTGATTAAGCCATTCTGACTCATCGGCCATGGTCATCGCATCTTTCAAAAACTGCGAATCACTGGCTTTAAAGAAACTTCGAACCTTGTCAGTGGTATCGCCACCTTCTTTTAGCGCCTCGGCCGCCAGTAACGCCTCTTCTTTTGTGTTGCGGCAAATTATGCTCAGCCTGAGACACATCTCTTTACCACAAGCACGGGCACGTTCCACCAGCGGTAGCAGTTTTTCTGGTGTGTCAATCAAACGCAACCAGCACGTTCCCTGATTAAGCGCCAATTGCTCGGCACCTTTTGAATGGCCTGAAACAAAAATCTCCGGTGCCTTGTGATTTGATGCCCCCTCAGGTGCGATATAAGGGGTGTGTATCCTGCCCCCCTCTAATTGACAATGTTTACCAGCAAAAGTTACCGGCTCATTATTACGCCAAAAGTCATGACAAATAGCCAAATATTCTTCAGCCCGGGCGTAGCGGTCATCGTGCTCTAAGTAATCACCATACCCCCGTTGTTCTGCTACAGAACTGCCCGCAATGATGTTGAGCGAAAACCGGCCATCAATCAGGTTGGACAACGTATTGACCTGTTGCACAAAAAGCGTGGGTTGCATCAACCCCATACGGTAGGCAACAATAAATTTGATTTTGTTGGTGACGCAGCCCAAAGCACAGGCAACCTGCAAGGTATCGGGTTCATAGTTGCCAAAAGAGAGCAAAAGCGAATCAATGCCCGCCTGTTCGGCTTGTTGGGCAAAATCTATCCAGTGGGCCATGTCCGGCTTTCCGGCCAATGAGGTATTGCTGGTAGTCAGGACGCGAGCGGTTTCCTGATGGGTCATTTCACCGCCTTTGGGTAACATCCAATGAAATTTCAGTGCCATAATTTTATCCTTTGCCATCAATTCTAGTCATTTAGTAGTATTTTAATAAGCAGGTACTAGTATAAATAATAGTATAAAATCATTAACTGGCAACTAAACGGGAAATTTATTAATGGCGATATTAAACCATGGTGTTTTAACAACATCTGCTGCTAACCCTTTTTACGCAGAGGGGGTTTAGCATGAGCAGTTTGGTCAATGGCAACATTGATTTAAGCCAGGTGAATATCATCTTCCACGCAGACGATATCGGCATGAATCAGTCCAGCATCACCGCATTTTCTCAATTATGTAAAAATAACAAATGGTTATCCGGGTCGATAATGGCCCCCTGCCCCTGGTTTTCTTCAGCCATCAAATTACAACAGCAACTGCCCCAAGCAGACTTGGGTTTGCACCTGACTTTAACCAGCGAATGGGACGACTATCGCTGGGGGCCGGTCTCCCAAACCAAAACCAGTGACGGTTTGGTAGATGAAAGCGGCGTTTATTTTCACAAAAAGACTGCGCAGGTCTGCCAACAGGCCAGTGTCGACGCCGTAGAAAAAGAACTGACGGCACAAATTGAACTGGCCAAAAGGATGGGATTTGAGCCGACTCATCTTGATGGGCACATGTTTGCCAGCCATCAACCCAAGTTTCTGCCCAGTTTGCTGCAACTGTCTTTGCAATACCAAATTCCTGCTGCCGTCAGCCTCACCCATTTAAACGCTCTGGGTGACAATCAAGCCCAATATTGGATTGAAAAACTTAAATCTGCTGGTGCTCCGGTGTTTAATCAAATCGGCAGAATCCATTTGACAGCGGGCAATCACAACAAGGCCGAACAGATAAAAGACTTTTTCAGCCAACTGTCGCCGGGATTACACGACATCTATTTTCATCCAGCCAAACCCTGCTCAGCGTTAAACGCAATGACCAGTCAGGCCAATGACAGGATTGATGAGTTTGAATTACTGTTAAATTTTGACCTGGCCGAAATGGCCCAAGCACAGGACATCAATGTATGTACTTTCAAAGACTTGCAGTTTTTCACCTGAAAAGTGGAGCAGCCCATTAACATTCTATTGGCCTCAAATCACCGTTATCCAGCAGAAACCACGGTTAGTTGTGGCAAAACAACCCAAGCCAATCCGTCAGGGGCGGTCGGCAGGATACATGATCTGCTGGCCAGGGGTTTGGCAGAATCCGGCCACACGGTTTACTACCTGTTGGAGCAGGGAGCGACAGAACCTTTGCCACCCGGTGTCCAGTTGGTCACGGCAAAAAACCTGCCTGAAGTCGATATCTGCCACAACATCACCTCGGAAAAAGTGCCGTGGGTAAAGACCCACCATGGATTTTATGGCGACAGAGCACCCTATCCGACAGGTCACAGCATTTTTGTTTCACGGGCATTGGCGCAGGCGCACAACTATCAGCGCTTCGTATGGAATGGTCTTGATCCACAGGATTATATTTACAGTACTGAAAAATCTGACTATCTGGTGTTTATCGGGGCCATGCAGGGGCCAAATGACAGCAACAAGTACCATCAGAAAGGATTGGAAGTCGCCCTGGCATTGTGTCAAAAGTCAGGCTGCCGATTGATTGTTGCCGGCACCGCCGTAGAGGCTGAGGTGATAAAACGCATTGATGAAATGTGCAAAGCCGTTGGCGCTCAATATATTGGTGATGTGCGAGGCCAGGACAAAGCCAGACTGTTAGCCCACGCCAAAGGTTTGTTGTTTCCCACCCAAGTCAACGAAGGGTTCGGCCTGGTGATGGCAGAGGCATTATTATCGGGCACACCGGTCATTTGCAGTGATCTGGGGGCTTGTCCTGAACTGGTCCCCAGCGATACCGGATTTGTCTGTAGCACTGAGACTGATTATCTCAACGCCATTGAACAAATCGATACCATCAGTGCACAACGCTGCCGGGAAGTCGCGCTGGAACGTTATCATTATCGCAGAATGTGTGCCGACTACGTCAACGAATATCAACGGGAAATTGACCGGCACAAGTTGAATCTATGAGTATTTTTATGGAGCTTGTATGAAAATGAATAACAAAAAGAACCTGTCGGTATCCGTGGTGATCCCTTGCCTCAATGCTGAAGCCACGATAAAAGCCGCCATCAAATCGGCGAGGCAACAACAGGGAATTGATTTACAGATCATCTGTGTCGACGATGGCTCGGATGATGAGACCCCAAAGATATTGGCCCAATTGGCTGGTGAGCAGGTGATAGAATACATCGACAGCGGTAGTTGTGGCGATGCCGCTTGGGCAAGAAACCAGGGGTTGGCACTGTCGCACGGCGAATTCATTCAATTTCTTGATGCCGACGACCAGTTGCTTGAAGACAAACTGTACCGTCAGGCGAGAGTCCTGCAACAAAGCGGTGCCGATTTGGTTGCGGGTACATACCATTACATCAATATCAACGGACGCCACACAACCCACTCCCCCGGTAATGACATTTGGCACGGATTGCTCACCTCTAATCTCGGCAGAACCAGCGCCAACCTTTTTCGCCACACAGCCTTAACGGCCATCGATGGCTGGACCATCAAGCAGCAAAGCTCACAGGAATATGACTTGATGTTTCGCTTGTTAAAAAATGGCGCCGAGGTGGCTATTGACAGCACGGTCGGCACCGAGATTATCGCCACACACGGCAGCATTTCACACAGCAACGAAGCAGATAATGGACATCGCTTTATTGCGCTTCGTCGACAAATGATCGCTTATCTTGAACAAAGCAATCAATTGACCGAAAGCCATCAAGCGCTGTATAAAAGCATGTATGAAGAAACCATGGCCCGCATCAAGCGATTTCAAAAAGAAAGATGACATGCCCTCGCCCACAAACTTCATCTCGCTTTCGGCGCCTAAGCGAGATAGGACACCTCTATCCGCGACCACCAGTCGCGTTCAGATCACCTCTACCAGTCACCTCTGGCCGGGGTCAGTGCACTTGATATTTTGTGAAC
>JABSOG010000378.1 GCA_013216025.1 Algicola sp.
CTGAAAAAGTCCGTGATGTCGCCGCCGAATTGCTTG
This sequence comes from Algicola sp., assembly GCA_013216025.1. Taxonomy (GTDB): domain Bacteria; phylum Pseudomonadota; class Gammaproteobacteria; order Enterobacterales; family Alteromonadaceae; genus JABSOG01. Next base: position 37 of record JABSOG010000378.1, read on the forward strand.
ACGTTTATGCGCAGCGCGCCGCCAAACAGGGTTTTAAATACCGAACCGACGAACAAGATTACAGTGCCTTTGCCGGTGGGTTTCCGTTTGAAGAAACCATCGACCAGCAACAAGCCATTGAAGCAGTACTCAATGACATGCAATCGACCAACGCCATGGATCGCTTAGTTTGTGGCGATGTTGGTTTTGGTAAAACCGAAGTCGCCATGCGAGCCGCTTTTATCGCCATTGATGGCGGCAAACAAGTGGCTATTTTGGTGCCTACCACCTTGCTGGCACAACAGCATTTTGAAAACTTCAAAGACCGTTTTGCCAATTGGCCAGTAAAGGTCGACATGCTGTCGCGCTTTCGCTCAGCCAAAGAGCAAAAAGAAACACTGGCAGAGCTTGAAAATGGTCAAGTAGATTTGGTGATCGGGACTCATAAACTGCTCAATCAAGATATCAAGTATCGAGACTTGGGTTTACTGGTCATTGATGAAGAGCACCGTTTTGGTGTCAGGCAAAAAGAAAAAATCAAAGCGATGCGGGCCAATGTCGATATACTGACCCTCACCGCAACGCCCATTCCACGAACGTTAAACATGGCCATGAGTGGCATGCGCGACCTGTCGATCATCGCCACGCCACCAGCCAAACGATTGGCCATTAAAACCTTTGTCCATCAGTATGACAATATGATTGTCAAAGAAGCCATCACCCGTGAGATCATGCGTGGTGGTCAGGTCTACTTCCTGCATAACGAAGTCGCTACCATTGAAAAAGTCGCTCACGACATCCGTGAATTAGTGCCTCAGGCTCGCACCGTGGTGGCCCATGGTCAAATGCGAGAGCGTGAGCTTGAAAACATCATGCGTGATTTCTATCACCAGCGGTTTAATGTCATTGTGTGTACGACAATTATCGAAACCGGTATCGATGTGCCATCGGCCAACACCATTATCATGGACCGCGCCGACAACCTCGGATTGGCCCAGTTACACCAATTACGTGGCCGAGTTGGCCGTTCGCACCATCAGGCTTACGCCTATTTGTTAACGCCTCACCCCAAACGTATGACCAAAGATGCCCAAAAACGACTCGAAGCGATTTCGTCACTCGAAGCCCTGGGTGCTGGTTTTGCTTTGGCAACCCAAGATTTAGAAATTCGTGGTGCCGGTGAATTGCTGGGTGATGAGCAGTCTGGTCAAATTCAGTCCATTGGTTTCAGCCTTTACATGGAAATGCTCGAAGAAGCCGTAGAAGCACTTAAAGAAGGCAAAGAGCCTTCACTTGACCGATTGCTGGCCAAGCAAACCTCCATTGACCTAAAACTCTCTGCGCTGTTACCCGAAGAGTACATTCGGGATGTCAATATTCGCTTGTCGATGTACAAGAAAATAGCCTCGTGTAAAGATGGTGTTGCGCTAGACGATGTTCAGATAGAATTGATTGACCGTTTTGGCTTATTGCCAGACCCTGCCAAACATTTGTTCAAGGTCAGCGAATTTAAGGTCGAAGCCGCCGCGCTGGGCATACAAAAAATTGAAGCGGGACCCAAAAGCGGCTATATTGAGTTCAGCGAAAAAACCACGGTTGATCCGATGTTTATTATTGGTCTTATACAACGCCAATCGCACATATACAAAATGGAAGGTCAGAACCGTCTACGCTTTCATATTGAAACACAAGACGGCAAAGCCCGAGTGAAATTAGTAGCCAAGATGTTAAAAGACTTAAAAAGCAAAACCGCCGCATGATGAAATTATATAAGCCCACGTTTTTGCTCACTTTACTGAGCTCTTCACTAGTTTCGCCGGTTGTGGCTGCCAAAGAGATCCCCACACGCTGGTTTGAGGTCGAAGTGATTGTCTTCACCCGCACCATACCCCAAGGGTCGATTCGCGAAGAGTTTGAGCAAAAGGTCAATCCCATTCGTTACAGACGGACCCGCGACTTATTAACCAAATTTCATTACCCCGACATCAAAGCACTGGTTCAAGCCAGTGGTTTGTGTTCAGTAGAAGAAATGCTGCAAACCCCCGAGCCAAAAATCCCAACGACTTTCACTTTCTCTGAGCCTGAGCCAAGTACTGAACTTGATCCAGAATCATTGGCGTACGAGCCAGTCTACATCGATGTTGCTGCTTTATATAACGATGCTTTTGTCGCGCCAGATTTGACTGAAATAGCGCCTGAAATCAAAAAAGACTGTAAAGGTGATCCGGTTGAGTTCTCTTGGGATGACCCCTACGCCTTTATGAGGCTCGACAAATATCAAGACCGCAATTTTGACTACCATTACGACATGTATCCAAGGGTCATTATTGCCGGTGAGAAACGTCACAACAATTATGTGCATTTAATGTCGCCTAGCAATTTCACGCTACGCGAAATTTACCGCACACTCAGAAGACAACCAGATATGCGCCCTATCCTTCACACCGCTTGGCGACAACCTGCCGGTGCTTTGAAATATGCCAGAGCAACCCGTTTATACGGTGGAATAGACTACAGTCAAGATTACGATTTTCAAGGCAACCCCATCGACAAAGACGCTTTATTGGGGTTGACCGCTCAAGAGCAACCTTTGGTAGCACCAGAACCAGTCAATGTAGTCGACAATATCGAACGCTTGCTCGGATTGGTAGACCAAGGCGCTAAAATTAATTATCAAACCCAACAGATTGAACCGCTCAATGAAGTGGATAACAGCAAAGACCCCATAGAGGTGCGAGAAGTCGATGGTCTATTAAAAATCTATGTTGACCATCGTAACTATCTACACATTGATGCCGAGTTTAACGTCCGGCGCGAAGGCATCAAGGGTGAAGTCGTCAAAGCCGATTTGTCTGCGTTTTTATCCCCAGACACGCAAGCACTCAGTGAGCCCTCCGGACCGCTACTGAACAATTATCATTTTAAACAAACCCGCCGGGTGATCACCCAACAATTGCATTATTTTGATCACCCTTATATGGGTTTAATCATCCAAATTCGTCGCCATGGCTGGTAGGCTTATACCACTCAATACAAAGGTAAACACATGAAAATCAAATCATTACTCGCCGTTATTACGATGTCTGTGGCATTGGTCGGTTGTAGCAAAGTCAACAAAGAAAACTACGAAAAACTCACCGTAGGTATGGAATACAACAAAGTCACTGAAGTTGTCGGCGACCCGGATAACTGTAAAGAAACGCTTGGCACCAAGCGCTGTACTTGGGGCGATGACAGCAAAAATATCAAAGTCTCTTTTATTGCTGACAAAGCCATACTATTTTCTAATAGCGGTATTTAAGACTTATTATCGTCCAGAAACTCACATCCATGTGAGATTTCAGGAAACCGCTACGTTCAAGCAAGTGGAACTTCGCTTACATTTCAACAAGTTGAAATGGCAGTACATCCATGTACTGCTTAGCTTTTTACCACAAAACTAACAAGAAACATCGGAGAATTAGAATAATGTCTCAATATTTAATGACCGTCGACGCAGGCACCGGCAGTGGCCGTGCGGTTCTTTTTGATTTACAAGGCAAACAGGTTGCCATTTCTCAAGAGGAATGGTCACACAACAGTGAAGAAGGTGTGCCAAATTCGATGAACTTTGACTGGACTACCAACTGGACGTTGGTTTGTCGTTGTATCAAACAAGTTATCAAAGATGTGAATGCCAGCCCGGCTGACATTTTGGCGGTCACCGCCAGCAGTATGCGTGAAGGTATCGTTTTATATGATGCCAACGGCAAAGAATTGTGGGCAGTCGCCAATGTAGACGCCCGAGCAGGCAAAGAAGTTAAGCACCTAAAAGCGTCTTTTGAAGGCATTGAACAAGAATTTTACCAGCGCTCGGGCCAGACTTTTGCACTCGGTGCTCTGCCTCGCATTATGTGGTTAAAGAACAACCATCCTGACTTGTATGAAAAGACCGCAAAAATCTCGATGATCAGCGATTGGGTATTGGCCAAGTTGAGCGATGTTATCGCCACCGACCCGTCAAACGGCGGTACGACTGGTATCTTCGATTTAGAACAGCGTGACTGGTTGCCAGAAATGGCCACCAAAACCGGCATTAAAGCCGACATTTTCCCGCCAGTACTAGAACCGGGTGTTGTACTAGGTAATGTCTCTGCCAATGCGGCAACCCAATGCGGTCTGTCTGAGCAAACCAAAGTGGTTATGGGCGGTGGCGATGTCCAATTGGGCGCAGCGGGATTGGGTTTGGTCAGTCCTGGTGACGTGGCCATTCTTGGTGGTTCTTTTTGGCAGCAGGTTGTTAACATCGATTGTAAAGTGAAGCCACCCCAGAACATGGAAATCCGTGTTAACCCACACGTAGTCCCGGGTCAATCACAAGCTGAAGGTATCACCTTTTTCAGTGGTTTGGTTATGCGCTGGTTCCGTGATGCGTTCTGCGACATGGAAAAACAAGAAGCGCAGGCGCAAGGTGTTGACGCTTATACTATCTTGGAGCGTAAAGCCGAGAAAGTGCCGGTTGGTTCACACGGCATCATGCCAATTTTTTCTGACGACATGAAATACGGCAAGTGGTACCACGCGGCGCCTTCTTTCGTGAACTTGTCGATTGACCCAGAAGTGTGCAACCGTGCCAGCATGTTCCGCAGCTTACAGGAAAATGCCTGTATCGTGTCTGCCATCAACTTAGAGAAAATCGCCAAGTTCAGCGGCGTAGAATTCGACACCATCATCTTTGCCGCCGGTGCAGCCAAAGGCTTCTTATGGCCACAAATTTTGGCTGATGTCACAGGCAAAACCATTAAGATCCCTAAAGTTATCGAAGCCACAGCCCTTGGCGGCGCGATGGCAGCGGGTGTTGGCGCAGGTGTTTACACCAGCCTTAGCGATGCAGCGTCAAAATTGGTTGAATGGGATAAAACTTATCAGCCAAACATGGACAACCACGCGAAGTACCAAACTATTAAAGAAAACTGGCAGCAGGTTTACCAGGCCCAATTGAAATTGGTCGATGAGGGTTTGACGACTTCCATGTGGTCTGCACCGGGGTTATAATCTGGCTCAATCGCAAAACTGTAGGGGCAATCATTGATGATTGCCCAACCTGAATCAAAATGAGAAATAAAGCATGTATTTAACCAATGAAAAAGACCACAGCTACCGCTTCGACACATACGGACCCAAGTACCTGACCAATGGTCCCAAAGTCGATTTGGGCGTAGTGGTGATCACCCCGGGTGAAGTTCATCCTTGTCATAAGCACAAAACTCAAGAAGAATCATTTTTGGTGCTTGAAGGTGAATGTGCGGTTTACATTGACGGTGAAAGAGTACTGATCAAACAAGGTGATTACTTGCGTTGCGATCCCGGCGAAGCTCACCTGTTTGCCAACGAAACGACTGATATCAGCTTTAAAGCGGTATTTATTAAAGCGCCGCATATGGAAGAAAAAGACAGTGTTTATATTGACTGGAAACCTGGTCAACCGTTTGTGAAAGAAGATTAAGGAAGACTAAAGGTGTGATCGGTTGGTACGCCGCGTAGCGGCGTATCCAAAGGAGGGTGAGCACGAGACCAAGATTTGAGATCGCAAAGCCCGGGACTCGATAATCAGACACGCTACAAGTACATCCCTGTAAAGCTCGGCAAATTCGTCCATGAATTTGACGGTCTGATTACCGAGTCCCAGACTTTACAATCAAACCTTTGGTACTCGTGTATGAGAGAAAGACCACCATCCTCCCCGGCCGCCACCCAATTGCAACAAGACGTTGCACACAACTACGTTGTTCAAAAAGGCGCAGCCGCGCCCAAAGGGCATTTGCTGCTTCGCAGCTCAGCGAAGCTGTAATTTGCTTTTGCAACGATTCGTTGCATTGGGTGGCGGTCGGGGAGGATGGTGGCTTTTTTTATTTTAAAGGACACTTAGGATTTGTAATGAAGGTCTTGGCTGCAAGGTAATCAAACCATCCAAATCATGGATGATTTGGTTTGAGCGTATAGGGACATATTTACAGCGAGTTTGATTACCTTGCAGCCAAGGCCTGTTTTACTACAAACCGGGGTGTCCTTCTCAACTCCCCCTCTCGTCGCGACAGCGACGATAACCCCCAAAAACCTACCGTGCCTCCAGTGTATGCCAAACCCGCAAAATAAACGGCTCTTTATTTCGTAACTCATAGCGCATTTCATATTCTCCAATCAGCATACGCCGCACATCTCTATCATCAAAATCATCAGAGCGCTCACCCATGCGCATTTGTTGTTGGTGTTGCATTGGCGCCTCTACCAATGACTTGAGCACCTTAAGTGCTTTATCGCTGTCTTCTAAAGACAAGGTTTCGAACACCAGATTGATATCCGCTATGGCTTTGTTACTCCATTTTATATTCATAAACCCGGCATCCTTAAAGGTTGATCGGATTCAAGACTGTCAACCCAATCCTGTACGGCTTGATGTTCAACGACCTGTTCATTTTTTACTTCGACCAATGCTTCGACGGTCAAATTATGACGATGCTCTTCTTGAGCCACCCATAAAATTAGCGCCTGTTTGACTATCCAGCCTTTTGAGCGCTCCAGTCGGTTAGCTAAGTCTTCGACCTCGTTGGCCAGTTGTGCTGGCAGATGTGCCTTTATCACCACGGTATCCATCGGTATCCCTTTTTGTTGTTTAACTTTTGTTGTGTAACTTTTTGTTTTGTAATAGCAATGGCTCAATCATAGCCAATCGACATCGAAGGCACACTGACTATTTTATTCGTATTTCTTGTGCATCACTGAGGTTACTCAGGTTCGCTGTTGAGAGGGTGTTTTTAAATGACAAACTCAGCAATTGCTGTTTGCCATCCCGATTACATAAGCACTAGTGTCCGATAATTAGCTGCGCACATCCCGTGGAAAAACAATGGTAAATTCGATGCCGGCGTTAACCTCACTTTTGAGACTGATAGTCCCACCCAGCGCCTGGGTGACAATATTATAAACGATTTGCATACCTAGGCCGGTCGAGCCAGAGCCCCGTTTGGTGGTCACAAATGGGTCGTAAATCACTTTTTGTAATGCGTGCTCAACACCGATGCCGTTATCTCGATACACCAAGGTGATGTTGTCTTCATCTGACGTGACATTAATGTTCATCTTGCCCTGATCAACATCACAAAAACCATGCTTTATGGAATTCATCACCAGATTAATGATCACCTGAGAGAGCGGTCCGGGTTTAGAATAAATCTCAAGGCTGTCAGAGCAATTGACCGACATAGAGTGGTTAATACCATGAAAATTGGGTGATAACGACAACAAGGTTTCATCTAGCATTTGCGCCACCTTAAAACTGCGGTCTTGGTCACTTGACTGATCTACGGCCACTTGTTTGAAACCATTAACCAGTTTCGCTGCCCGTTCTAGATTACGGAAAATTATGCCGGTATTTTGGATGCCCTCATCAAGAAATTTGCTGAGTTGTGCGGGTTTTAGCTGCTTGGCGTCAAACAACACTTTAATGTCTTCAATGCTTTTCTGTAACAAAGTCGATGCGGTGATCCCCGAGCCAATAGGTGTATTGACCTCATG
>JABSOG010000038.1 GCA_013216025.1 Algicola sp.
TCCCTTACAGGCTGGCTGTAAGGATAACCACGAGGTTTTGGACCTAGCCTGCGGTTATGGTCGCAATGGGCTGTACTTAGCCGAACAGGGCCTTCGCGTGGTATTTGCCGACAGGTCTGGCGATGCGCTCGATACCATTAACGTCATTCCCGGTGCCAATTCAAAGCGCTGGCAAGTCGACTTTGAAATCCCCGGATCGCCCTTATCAGGCAAACAATTCGCCGCCATTATGGTTTTTCGCTATTTACACCGGGATCTATTCGACGCCATTAAACAGGCCATCAAACCGGGTGGGTTAATTATTTATGAGACGTTCACAGTGGAACAGGCCAAGCTTGGCAGACCAAAAAATCCGGATTTTTTGCTCAAATCCGGTGAGTTGAATAAGGTGTTTTCGACTTGGCAGGTATTGCATCAATTTGAAGGGATAGACAATGGTAACGCCATTGCCCAAATTGTGGCGGTCAAACCCTAGGCACCTGCTATACAATAACGGTTACGGCCAGTTTGCTTAGCCTTATAAAGCGCTTTGTCAGCTTGTTCAATAAAATCCTCAACTCTGCAATCGAGTGTTGGCACCGAGCAGACAATGCCAATACTATTGGTGACATAGGGGCACACTTTTGAACCTTTGTGCTCGATATTAAGTTTGACCATGTGCTTGATAATCCGCTGAGCAACATGCTGGGCCCCATCGAGTTCGGTTTCGGGCAAAATAACCACAAATTCTTCACCGCCGTAACGAGCCACCAAATCAGTGGGCCGATGTAGCTGGTTGGTGAATCCACTGGCGACCTGTTTAAGGCAATCATCCCCTTTGAGGTGACCGTAAATATCGTTGTATTGTTTAAAAAAGTCGATATCCAGCAGCAACAGCGATACCGCGGTTTTCTTGCGAATACCACGTTGCCATTCCTGATTGATCGCGCGGTCAAACTGACGACGATTAGGGATTGAAGTCAAACCATCGACCATCGATAGTTTCATCAATCGGTCGCGAAACAGTTTCAATTCAAGATGATTGCGCACCCTGGCTTTTACAATCTGGGGAGAAAACGGTTTGGTGATATAATCGATGGCACCGAGTTCAAGACCCCGGGCTTCATCTTCCATCTCATCCATGGCGGTAACAAAAATGATCGGAATATTTCGAGTTTGAACGTTGGTTTTAAGCTCATCACAGACCATGTAACCATCCATACCCGGCATGGTGACATCAAGCAAAATCAAGTCAGGGGCTTCGTTGACTGCCTGTTCAATACCTTGCTCACCATTGCTTGCAGTGACAATCTTGTGTTCATCTTCGAGCAACCCGGCCAACAACATCGTGTTGATTTCGGAGTCGTCAACAATTAGAATTTTACTTTGTTTGCTATTCATTATGTGCGCTTATCAATGTCTCGGAGTGTCTCTTGTTAACCCTTTCACGATTTATATAGCGTACACGATAGATGATCAATTCGCTAACTGTTGAATTGAATTGACACAATTATTCTTTTGAGTCAGAATTTTTAGCAAAGATAAGCGTCGATTTACCGTCAAAAATTGCGTTTATCCAATTTATTTACAATAATAAAAGTACTGCCATTTTTAATTAAACTTATGGATAAAAAAGAATATGAAAATTGATCTAAAGATAATTTTGTCGATGTTGTTCGGGGCTACCCTTGTATGGTTGTTTCAACCGTCACAACACTCCCCATCATTGGGTCTGATCAACCCAGCATTTGCGTCGACATACCCCCAAGTAGCCAAGATCCCAGATGGTTCTTTGGACCACTGCGAAATGTTTTTCAGTGATGACCGCGACTTTTTTGAAACTGAGATTAATAAAAGGATCAAAAAGTCCAAGTTAATCCAATCCAATGTCATCTGGTCTGAGACCACCAAACAATTGGGTTTCTATGCCATGATCTGCTACTGAACAATATCTTTCCTCAAAAACATACAAAACCTGCCTTTTAGGCAGGTTTTGACGTTTATTTACACTCAAAGCTTTCTATTGGTCAGACCTGATGATACATTTGGGCGTACAGTTGTAAGCTTAAATAAAATAATCAATGGATAACACACTCAAACCAACCCCCTCATTTACCGCAGCCCAAATTAATAAAGAAGAATGGATCAATAGCATTACCCATGGTATTGGCGTCATTGCCAGTATCGTCGGTTTGGTCTTTTTATTACGACCTTTTGGCGAAACCCTCACGCTGGCCCAATGGGGCAGTTATGCCATCTACGGCAGCAGTTTGATTCTATTGTTTTTGGCATCAAGCATTTATCACGGCGTGCAAAAGCAACGATTGAAACGAATTTTTAAAATGGTGGATCACTGCGCCATCTACTTATTGATTGCAGGCTCATACACCCCGCTGTTGCTGCTAACCATCGGCGGTGAGCTAGCATATATTGTACTTTGGGTGATTTGGTCAGTCGCCGTGGTGGGGATTTTGTTCAAACTAAAATTTGGTTCGCGCTTTGAAAAGCTGTCTTTAATGACTTACCTTGGGATGGGCTGGTGCAGTATATTTATTATCTATGAATTGTGGCAGAAATTACCCGCTGGCGGTTTTGCGTTATTGATTGCCGGTGGCCTGACCTACAGCTTGGGCACGGTGTTTTATGCCAATGAAAAAATCCCCTACAACCATGCAATTTGGCACCTGTTCGTCCTTGGCGGTGCCAGCTGTCATTACTTCATGGTGCTGTTCTATGTGCCAGTGCTTTAAGCCTTTGGCCTGAGCTACGCGCAGAAAGGCGTAGCCTTATTTGGAGTAAGAACCCACATCGTGCACGATGACATCGCCAGATCCAGATTCGATGATCTTCAGACTATCAACCCGACTAACCTCAATATCACCAGATCCATCATCGATTTTGACGCTGTTGCTGACATCACTCACTTCAATGTCACCTGAACCGTCTTCAATGTAAACTTTGCCCTTTACGTTAGTAATGATGATGTTGCCGGAATTGTCATCAATATCGACTTTTCCCTGAACGCCATTAATTCGAATTGAACCAGAATTGTCTTCGATAGACAAATCATCCCCCAGATTATCGATGTTAATCGAACCAGAACCATCATCAATGCTGACCTTGCCCTGAATATTCGAGATCACGATATCGCCAGATCCGTCATCAATAAACAACATCAGGCTTTTTGGTACCCTGACAGTCATGTCAATACGCGGCGAACGACCAGAATTAAAGTTAAAACCCCTCGAACTTCGGTTTTTGCCAATCAATTGGGCCTCATCACCATGGCTTTCTAAACTCAAGCTGTAGTCATCCCCTTGTCGAGAATAAGCCCAAATTTGTGCATCCACCTCGATTGTACGCAATCCCTCAACCCCAACCACATTCAGCTCGCCTGCACCGGCATCAATATCTAACCGTTCAATGTCATCAATGGACAACGTCAGATGTTTCGAGAAATGTTCCCTTGGGCTATCGTCATGACCACCACCAACATGCACAATACAACCACTAAGAAAAGAAACACTAATAAGGGGGATCAATAATTTTTTCATTGCAAATACTCTTTTATTTGTCGATTTAGCAGCGATAAAAGCAATATCAAGGCCAGATTATAACTGACTGATATTTATAGAGTAAATGAATTTTATGGTTGGAGGAAAAGCAATGACTGAGCATTTTGACCAAGATTTGGTGAGATTGATACGCTATTGATACGCTATTGATACGCTATTGATACACAATGAAAGAAAAATTAATATCGACACCCAAAATCACAGCGGCTTACCAAAGCGTGATCACGCATCGATATTGATCTTTTTATGATTCACAATAGTCTTTGGACTCCTGAAGTGCAATCTCCAGTAAGCGCTGAAAACTTGCCAGACTCTGGGGCATATCAACTGATGAGTTGTTGGCAAAATCAAATTGCATTTTTTTAGCCACTTCACTCAAACTGTCCATGCCCAGCGTCGAACTTACACCTTTCATGGTATGTGCCAGTTTCATCCCGTCATCAAATTGACCTTGATTGAAAAACTCAGCCAACTGATTACCCGATTGATCATACTGGCTGATGAATGTACCCAACAATTGCTTGAACAACCCACTGTTGTTGGCAGCATAAGAAATCCCCTTCTCCACATTCAATACTGTTACTTCACTCATTTCGGGCTCCTTATTATTGCTGTCGGCCTTTGCTACCGCAGTTGTCGTTTTCGTGGCCTCGAGGTATTTATCAAGCAGCCCAAACAACAAGGCAAAATCAACCGGTTTGGTCAAATACTCGTTTATCCCCCGATCATAGGCCTTTTGGATATACGCTTTGTGCACGTCTGCCGACAAGCCAAAGATTGGAATATGTTGTAACGCCTTAACCTCACGAATTTTAACGGTCGCCTCCATACCATCCATTTTTGGCATATGCATGTCCATCAGCACCAGATCTGGCAACCATTGCAGGGTCTGCTCAATCCCTTCGACACCGTTTTCGGCAATCCTGACGGTCAGACCATAATTGCTCAAACAAGCCTTCATCAACTGCTGATTAACGACACTGTCTTCGACCACCAGTATCTTTTGTCCATCAAACTTATAATTGACTTCTTCACTTGTCTGGCCGTGCTCATCTTCGAGTTCAACATCGTCATCATCCAATGCGCCCAACGGCAATAACAACACACATTGGGTGCCTTTGCCCTCAACACTGTTAACATCTATACTGCCGCCCAAAAACAGCGCAAACTTGTGCACGATAGACAAACCCAGTCCGGTACCGCCATAATCACGGGTTCTTGAATTATCAACCTGTTCAAACGGCATAAACAATTTACTTTTGAAACTGCTGGGGATGCCAATACCATCATCATCTACCGTCACTTGGAGGTAACCATTTTGCTGTGTTACACCCAGACGAACTTCACCACCACTGTGGCTGAATTTAATCGCGTTATCAATCAGGTTATTCACAATGGTCAGGGTTTTGATTTTATCAAGCACCAACAACGACGATCCCGCCATCTTTACCTGAACATCCAGGCGAATTTTTCGTTCTTCACAGACAGAACTGAAACCCGCTTCGATGCGGTCGAAAAACCGCTGGATGTCAACACCCTGCAAATGGGTACTCAACTTATCTGCTTCAATCTGGGATAAATCCAACACATCATCTATCAAGGTCGTTAAATTGGCGGAGTTTTCACTGATAAGACTGAGATATTCGATAAACTCAGCATGATTGATGTCGGCTTGACCGTTAAGTTTTTGTCGCATCAACTGACCAAAACCGCTGATTGCATTAAGGGGTGTTCTTAATTCATGACTCATGGTGGCCAAAAACCGGGTTTTGGCCTGGCTCGCCAACTCGACCGCTTCTTTTGAGGCGATCAGTTGTTTTTGCAATGTGGTTAATTCGGTGATATCGCGGGCCGAGCTGATAAAAGACACGATTTTGTTGTTGACCAGCTCAGGTGAAAACTGGATATCATAATCAATGTTGTTTTTGCCACTTAATTGATAACGCACCACCTTTTGATTGCTAATCAACTCTTCGATGGCTTTTTGGTAAATCGTCAGAGTCTGCTCACTCAGCCCCAATTGGGAAAAATGTTTACCGACTTCCTCATCGGGTTTGATACCCAACTCTTGGGCCATGCGGGGATTCATAAACAGTAAACATCCCTCCAAATCAAAACGTGCGATGACATCGGGAGAATTATCGAGCAATTGGCTTAAGCTACGGCTCAGCCGTTCATTTTCTTCGGCGGCAGCGACGATATAATGCTGTGACAACAATCCTCTGACCCGGGCAATTAATTCTTCCCTGACAATAGGTTTGTTGATGAAATCATCGATGCCCAGATTAAACAATTTAATTCGTCGTGATGAATCTTCATATGCCGACATGGCCAGCACCCGCACTCTATTTTTCGGCTCTGGCAGGGTCCGAATGTGATCAACCAGTTCAACCCCGGTCATATTACCCGCAAGCACCACATCAATAATAGCAAGACAATAGGTGGTCTTGGCCAATTCCTTGATTGCCTGCTCGGCAGAGCACACCACATGAACTGACAGGCCCATGCTTTTGAGCAATACGCAGACATATTCGGCCTGAGCTCGAGAATCTTCGACGACAAGAACATGACCTTCGATGGGTTTGGTGCGTTCAATCACCAACTCTACAGCATGAACAAAGCGGTGCAATTCATGACGACCAATGAGTTGTGTGACGCCATTGGTAAAGGCATAATCGTAATTGACACTGCTTTTTTGTGGCGTGACCAACAGTACGGTGGTGGTTTTGTAGTTTTCGTCCTGGCGCAATTTGGCACAGACATTCACGCCCTCACCATCAGGTAGCTTTTGCGACAGGCAAATCAGATTAAACTGTTGTTTGCCAGCTTCGCGTAGCGTTTCCTTGGCAGAGTCGGTAAAAGTGACACTCACCCCTAGTCGGCTCACCAATTGGGTGAATATATGGCGCCCTGTTTTGCTTGGCTCAGCAATTAATACTCTTAGTTGTGACATCTATCTCTTTTACAGTTAAATGGGTGTTCAGGGCGCTAGGAGCCTGTCTAAGAACGGCATCTCGAACTGACTCAAATCGGCTTTCCCTCGTTGCGAGCACAGATCTCTAACAGGCTCCTAGCGCCTGTTTATCTAAGCCTAGCGTAAATATCTCTATTTACTAAATTTAGTTTGTTCAATTTAATCATGCTCACTCTGGCATTGAATACAATATTGGGCTTCTGGTTTGATTTTCAATCGGGCAACATTTATGGGTAGACCACATTGTTCACAATAGCCATAATCATCCTCGTCAAAGTGCTTTAAAGCTTTATTGATGGCCATCAAACGTTGACCGGTTTGTAGTTCACCAGCTTTGGCCATTTGTTGTTGCCCGATAGCATCAATACGGGACACTCGACCAACAGATTGCTGATCCAAAACAACCGGTTCAGCCTTTTCGTGTTGGCTGTCAAGCACCTGTTGCAATTGCACCTTGAGCTGCAACATCTGCTCGCGCAGTTGTGTAAGTTCGCTGTCGGTTAATTCTGTCATTTGGGCAGTATCACAAACAGTCCATTAAAATCTGCGACTGGCTTGTCACCATCACGCACTACGACCTTAACTTTAAGCCGAGCTTTTTTACCTTCATCCAAAGGTGACAAATCACCTTCGATGTCTGCCATTTTGGCGATAGCACCGGGCTGTTGCGAGACCGGCTTATGATAATGGATATTGCCATCACCCAGCACGATATCGCCTTCTTTTTTCTGATCTTTCAACCATAAATGCAACAAACCCCAACCCGTAAGGGTAGCCAACGAATAAACACTGCCCGCAAACATGGTTCCGTGTAAATTAAGATTAGGATTAAGCGCCGCACGGGTTTCAAATACTCTACCGGTATATTGGTGAACCCGAATGCCCATGACTTGGGAGATTGGTATGGTATCGTGCCAGGTTTGTTGCAGTTCTTGGCACCAAACCGCATCACGAATGATAATGTCGGCTTCACAAAGGTCTTTTTTCATTTGTTGATGGCTGACTGAACCCAGCAGAGTTGGTGCGTCTCCGGTCACCTGATAACCGCACTTGGCGTAAAACACCTCAGAACCTTCCCGGGAGTTAAGAATAAGCCGTTTAATGCCTTGCGCTCTGGCTTCTTCTTCCAAAGCCATCATCAACAATGTGCCCAACCCTTTGTTGCGGTTTTGAGTGTTCACCGCCATATAGCGGATTTGGCCTTCTTCAATACTGGTGACATGCAGGCGGGCCACGGCAATAGGCTGATTGTCGTCGTCGACAATCATGCGATGCACAGCGAGGGAATCATATTCATCTTTTTCGGAGCCGGGCGGCAGATCCCAAGCCTTACGCAATTGATACCAGCGAAAGTGGTAATATTGTTCAAAATCTGTTTCGCTGACGGGACTGATCACTTTATACATGGTTGTTCTCTGCCATTATTATTGTTATCTCTAAACGGTCAAATTAAAGGTCACCGGACCATCATTAACACTGTGCACCTTCATATTGGCTGCAAACTCACCAGTGGCAACTTCAATGCCCTTATCTCGCATCGATTTGATAAATACCTGGTATAAATGATTAGCCTGTGCCGGTGCCGCTGCACAAGAAAAACTGGGCCGCTTGCCCTTTTTGGTGTCTGCCGCCAGCGTGAACTGGGAGATCACCAGTACTTGGCCATCCACCTGAGTCACATCAAGATTCATTTTATCTTCATCATCTGCAAAGATTCGGTAACCAAGCACTCGTTGGGTTAATCGCTCGGTCGATTGGGTATCATCCTTTTTTTCGACGCCCAGATAGACTAGCAAACCCTTATCGATTTCACCAATAGTTTGCCCATCAACCACTACTTTGGCGCAAAGTACCCGCTGAATGAGTGCGATCACTGGTCTTGCCCCTGTTTACGCACAAAATTGGCCATCGCATCACTGGCCCGGCAAAGCGCATCCGCCATGGCCGGTTCCATCCCCGAATGACCCGCAGCGGGGATCACCTGTAACTTGCCGTTAGACCAGTGTTTGTCCAAGGTAAAAGCATTTTCAATTTTGCACACCACGTCATAACGGCCATGAATAATAAAACCTGGAATATGGTCAATTTTGGCCATGTTGTCGACGATATAGTTAGCGGGCATAAAACATTGATTGACAAAATAATGCGCCTCAAGCCGTGCCAAACTCAATGCTCGGTGGGTTTCGCTACACAGACTGTCAGCATTGATTTTGGTTTTCAGGGTTGAGATTCTGCCTTCCCACACCGACCAGACTTTGGCGGCGTGTAGCCGTTCAATTTCGTTCTCGCTGGTCAGTAGCTTGTAATAGGCCGCCACTTCTTCACCATCGTTGGTGTTTGGGATAACGTCCAAAAAATCTCGATAATAATCAGGGAACAACTGTGCCGCACCACCCGATTGGCCGTACAACCATTGATAGTCTTCATCGCGGGCCAAAAAGATGCCACGCAATATCAAACCCAACACCCGCTCAGCGTGATTAATGGCGTAAACCAATGCCAGTGTCGACCCCCAAGAGCCTCCGGTCACTACCCAACGCTCTATGTCGAGCTGTTCGCGAATAAATTCGATGTCCTGGACCAACGCCCACACGTCATTATTTTCAAGTGCGGCGTGAGGGGTTGAGCGACCGCAACCCCGTTGGTCAAAAATAACAATCCGGTAAACCTCTGGGTCATAAAAGCTTCGATGTGTTGGGATTGAACCGCCACCCGGGCCGCCGTGACAAAACAACACAGCGATGCCCGCCGCATTGCCGGACTCTTCGACATACAGGCTTTGTCCGCCCTCCCGCTCAAAGGTATAGGTTTGATTGGGTTGTATTAATGGATACGTTCCGCGCATTAGTCTGTCTCTCGTCTATTTACAGGGTCATTGCTATCGATTTGCCGGTCTTGTTGCTTGGTGTCACTGATCAAAGGGTCGATAAACACGGTCAGCTCTGCGCCTATCAAAACGACAACCCAAGAAACGTAAACCCATAAGAACAAAATGGGGATTGATGCCAGCGCACCATAAATCACCTGATAGGAAGGGAAGCTGGTGATATACAAGGCAAAAACCCGTTTACTGATCTCAAATAAAATCGCCGCCACGATGGCACCGGACAATGCAGCCTTAAACTTGACTTCAACATTGGGCACTATCATGAATAATAATACAAATGCCAGCGTTGACATGA
Organism: Algicola sp.; assembly: GCA_013216025.1. Taxonomy (GTDB): domain Bacteria; phylum Pseudomonadota; class Gammaproteobacteria; order Enterobacterales; family Alteromonadaceae; genus JABSOG01. Next base: position 9,711 of record JABSOG010000038.1, read on the forward strand.
CAAAAGGCAATAATTTGATAAAAAAGTCCCCCACACCCGGCGTATAACTTTCAGCCATGACGGCGATGGAAACAATATAAGAAGTCAATCCCAAACTGGCACCGATAAAAATAGGCCCCAGAGACAATACCATCCAGTAAATGGCAAAAGAGATCACCTTTTTGCGGGTGCGCCGGGCATTGAATATTTTGTTCAGGGTTTTATCGATAGAAGAAATCAACTGCAATGCCACCAAAACCAGCGCAACGCCACCATAGGCTGTCATTTGTGAGGTGTTATCAACAAAGGTGTTGATATATTGCTGAATCTGATCACTGGAGGTTGGCACAAAATTATCAAAAATAAATGATTCAATGGATTGTTTGAACGACTCAAATACCGGGAATGCTTTAAGGATGGAAAATATCACCGACACCAGCGGCACCAGCGACAACAACGAGACAAATGCCAGATTGCCAGCCACCACTGTGATCTGATCATCACGACAATGCTTGATGTAAGCAAAAAGCAGGTTCTTAGCACTGATAACCTTATCTTTCCAGTTTCGCTCACTCATTGAATTTTTAACGCCATGATTATTTTTATTAATCTTAGTTTTTGTTGCATCAAGTCCATAGCTTCATGGTAACCTTTACTGACGTACAATAACAATCCCAAAATCAATAGGACCGTTATGCATTATTTGCTCGCACTAATCCTTCCACCCATCGCCATTTTATTAGCTGGCAAGCCGTTTCAGGCGGTATTCAACGCCCTTTTTTGCATTGTTGGCTTTATTTTCTTTTTACTCGGCGGCGGCTTATTGTGGGCTTTGTGTATTATTCACGCGTTTTTTGTGGTACACGGACGCAAGCAGGATAAACGCACTAAAGAAATTATTAATGCGATAAAGGATAAGTAGGCTTCGTTTGGGGCTGGTGTAACGGAGGCTAGCTGGAAAAATCTAATCAATCCTTCTTTTCAATGGTGACTTCAAGCTTTTTACTGCCACCAGCAAACCAATTTTGCACGTACAAAGAACCCAGCAACGGCGGTTTGCCTTCCTCTGGTACTTCTTTAAATCTCACACTGTTTTTGGTTTTCTTTTCGAATTCAAATTGTACGACAACTTTGGCCATGATGGCTTTCCTTAATAATAAGTTACAAATACATGTGCATCAGTCGCTCCTGTTCATCCATGCCCTGACAATATGCATCCTGCATTGACAGGATACCATCCATCCATGGATATAATTCCGAGACATTCCGGTCATCCTGACCATCAGTCGCTCCTGTTCATCCATGAACCCGCGACATTCGCACGTCCATGTGCATCAAAAAAGGCAGCCAATTGGCTGCCTTTTTATTGATGAAACGAAAGATTTAGTTAGATTTCTAAACCCTTTGATGGACGGTTAGCACGTTTACGCGCATTTTCAGTCAACAACTTCTTACGAATACGAATGCTCTTCGGCGTGACTTCAACCAACTCATCGTTATCGATGAATTCTAAAGCCTGCTCCAAGGTGTAAACAATCGGTGGAGACAACACTTGCGCTTCATCAGTACCAGAAGCACGAACGTTGGTCAGTTGCTTACCTTTAAGACAGTTAACCGTCAAATCGTTGCTGCGGGTGTGAATACCGATGACCTGACCTTCGTATACTTCATCAGCGTGTTTAGCGAACAAACGACCGCGATCCTGCATGTTAAACAAGGCATAAGTCAACGCTTTGCCGGTCGCGTTAGAGATCAATACACCATTCATTCGTTGACCGATATTGCCACCTTTGTGCGCGTCAAACCGCTCAAAAGTATGATACAGCAAACCAGAACCTGAGGTGATGGTCATAAACTCAGTTTGGAAACCAATCAAACCACGACTTGGGATGATGAAGTCCAAACGAACCCGGCCTTTGCCATCAGGAACCATGTTGGTCAATTCAGCTTTACGGGTACCCAAGCGTTCCATTACGGTGCCCTGGTTTTGTTCTTCAACATCAACCGTGAGGTTTTCAAACGGTTCCATGATGACACCGTCAACTTCTTTGATGATGACCTCAGGACGAGATACCGCCAGCTCGAAACCTTCGCGACGCATGTTTTCAATCAAGATGCCCAAGTGAAGCTCACCACGGCCCGAGACTTTGAATTTGTCCGGGTCTTCAGTCGCTTCAACTCTTAATGCCACGTTATGAACCAATTCTTTTTCAAGGCGTTCAAGGATATTACGTGAAGTCACGTATTTGCCTTCAAGGCCAGCGAAAGGAGACGTGTTAACTTGGAAAGTCATGGTCACGGTAGGTTCGTCAACCGACAACGGCGGCAACCCTTCAACATTATTTGGTGCACAAACGGTGTCGGATATTTTTAATTCACCCAAACCAGTAACAGCGACGATGTCGCCAACCGAACCACTTTTGGTTTCAAAACGCTCAAGACCCAAGTAACCCAGTACTTGACCAACTTTGCCGTTACGGATTTTGCCACCTTCACAGACAATGGAAACCTGCTGGTTAGTCGTCACAGTACCACGGGTAATACGACCGATACCAATAATACCAACGTAGCTTGAATAATCTAACTGCGAGATCTGCATTTGCAGATCGCCATTAACATCACCTTTAGGGCAATGTACTTTTTCAATGATGGTTTCAAACAACGGTTCCATGTTTTCGCCAGTGGTGACTTCTTCGTTGCTGGCCCAACCCAATAAGGCTGAGGCATAAACGATAGGGAAGTCCAACTGCTCGTCTGTCGCGCCAAGGTTGTCGAACAAATCGAATACCTGGTCAATTACCCAGTTAGGACGTGCGCCTGGACGGTCGATTTTGCTGATAACAACAATCGGGTTCAAGCCGTGTTCGAAAGCTTTTTGAGTAACAAAACGGGTTTGTGGCATAGGGCCGTCAACCGCGTCAACCAACAACAGTACTGAGTCAGCCATTGACAGTACGCGTTCAACTTCGCCGCCAAAGTCGGCGTGTCCTGGAGTATCAAGGATGTTGATGCGATAGTCTTTCCAGGTGATGGCCGTATTTTTTGCCAGAATGGTGATCCCACGTTCTTTTTCAAGATCGTTTGAATCCATCATTCGCTCTTCACCTTCATTACGATCGCCCAAGGTACCTGATTGCTCAAGCAACTTGTCGACCAGTGTGGTTTTGCCGTGGTCAACGTGCGCGATGATTGCAATATTGCGTAAATGGCTCAGATCACTCATTGATATTCCTCTATATTAAGAAAAATAAGTGGGTCAAATAATTGGGGTCAGAGTCAATTTAATTTAGAGTACATTATCGTACCTGAATTAAATTGACTCTGACCCCAAATTATAAGCTTTGACCCGCCTTATTTTTTATTCTTTGACGGTATAATGCTAATTTGGCGCGGATTGTAGACGAAAAAAAACACAATAGCTCGTATTATTTGATTTATTGGCTGTAAAAGCCATAAGTTAAGTACTCAACAGCCAATTCTAGGAGAAAGCCGTGCCACAACAATGTTATTTGATTGATAAAGAGGTCAAATTCTTTTTTGAGGGTAGAGGTGTTGGCGAGGGCAAAAAACCGCAATTGGTTTACAGGCGGCGAACACAACCATTAGACACACTCGAAGCCAAGGTGCTCAAATACATGTTTGAGCACAGCAAAGACGGATTGGTCAGCGTCGATGCCATCATCAAAAAGCACTGGTCAGCCCCAGTCGTAAAGAAAAGAGTAAAGAAGAGTGTAAAAAAAGTTGCAAAAAAAGCGGTAAAGAAGACGGCAAAGAATGACGAAAAGAAAGTGTTACTCAAACTATTATTCGGCTTGCGCAACAAATTCAGGGCAGTTGGATTTGAACGCGATGGATTAATCGCAAACGGCCCCAATTACCAAATCACTTGGCACGTTGAGCTGATTGATGGCCTCGAAGACGAATTAGTAGAAATGCAGACATCCAAAACCCGGTATCGGCTTTATATCTTTATTGCGGTGTTGCTTGTGCTCGCGATTGCTATCTTGCCCAAGTAAGTTTTGGGCGGTACCCGCTGCGGTCTTCGGCCTAAGGTCAAAAGCTTTAACACGGAGCCACGGAGGCGCGGAGAAAGAAAGAGAAAAGCAAAAATAGAATCAGATCAACAAACATCTTTTTGAAATCTTTTAGATCTTTTCCTCTTTCATTCTCCGTGCCTCCGTGTTGAGATCTTTTGATTTTATGGCGATTAGCCATTCAAACCACAGGCGTCACCAATCAATTAGTATAAGAATCAAAATCGCATTTTTTAACCTTGGCCGCTTTACGGATGGCTTTCATCTTGGTTCTGATCTTGGTTTTTAACCCCCGGTTGGGGTTCAGGGCATCACCCTCATTCAAATGACGGACTCTTTTGTCATTAATAACTCGCAGTGACTGCTTTTTCAGTTTACTAAAAAGATTGTACATGTCGTCGCAACTGAGTTTGTTGTATTTGTTTTGCGACTTGTGCTCGGGCACATTTTCCCACAGGTCGGCTACAGCGACAGGGGTACCCAGTGAAAGTGTGGCGGTAAAAATAGCCACGCAGGTGTGTTTCAACACGTTGTTGTGTTTTCTATTCATGTTCTCGATCCTCGATTTGGTTAATTAAGTCGATCGGCTCTCCTAGATCGACCTTTACAGCCTGCCCCCATCCAGTGCAATTGTAAAAAGCGCTGCGACAAGCGGGCACCAATACACGCCGAAATTCACCTTTGCCTCGCTTTTGCCTCATGATGAGGCGATAAAACAACCAGAACGCACCAAAATGTATCACTGGCATTCAAATACCGCACCACAATGGTGCACAAAGTTCTTCTCACTCCCCCAAACAAGTCTGAAACCGTGGTTTATCGGGGAAGAACACATTGGCACACTTTTAGCTTAAGGGTGTGCAAGCAAAGTTTCAGAGCTTAAAGCTCAGACCTTTAAGCAAGCGAAAACCAATGACCCGGAGTGAAAAATGTCACAATCAGTAATCGATTTTATCAAAGAGAATGAAGTTAAATTTATCGACCTGCGTTTTACCGATACCATTGGTAAAGAACAACACGTTACCATTCCGCATCACCAGATTGATGAAGAGTTTTTTGAAGACGGCAAAATGTTTGACGGCTCTTCTATCGCGGGTTGGAAAGGCATTGACGAATCAGACATGGTTTTGATGCCTGATCCAGACAGCGCCGTAATGGACCCATTCTCAGAAGAAGCTACCTTGATTATCCGTTGTGATATCGTAGAACCTGACACCATGTTAGGTTACTCACGCGACCCACGCTCTGTTGCACACCGCGCCGAAGAATATATGCGTTCGATAGGTATTGCAGACCAAGTATTGGTCGGCCCTGAGCCAGAATTTTTCTTGTTCGACGACGTGCGTTTCGACACTGGCATGAGTGGTTCTTACTACCACATCAACGACAAAGAAGCCGCTTGGAACTCAGGCACCAAATACGAAGAAGGCAACATGGGCCACCGTCCAGGTGTTAAAGGTGGTTACTTCCCGGTTCCTCCAGTTGATTCAGCGCATGATTACAGAAACGCGACCTGTTTGGTCATGGAAGAAATGGGCTTGGTTGTTGAAGCCCATCACCACGAAGTGGCCACTGCTGGCCAGAACGAAATTGCTACCCGTTTCAACACTTTGGTGTTAAAAGCCGACGAAATACAGATTTACAAATACGTTGTGCACAACATGGCTCACGCTTATGGTAAAACAGCGACCTTTATGCCTAAACCCATTGTTGGCGATAACGGTTCAGGTATGCACGTCCATCAGTCTCTGGCCAAAAACGGCGAAAATCTGTTTGCTGGTGACAAATACGGCGGCTTGTCTGAAATGGCATTGTTCTACATCGGTGGTATCATCAAGCACGCCAAAGCCATCAACGCTTTTGCCAATGCTTCAACCAACTCATACAAGCGTTTGGTCCCCGGCTTCGAAGCCCCGGTAATGCTGGCTTACTCAGCCCGTAACCGTTCTGCTTCAATCCGTATCCCGGTAGTGCCAAGCGCTAAAGGTCGTCGTATCGAAGTACGTTTCCCTGACCCAACGGGTAACCCATATTTGGCTTTCTCAGCCATGTTGATGGCTGGCCTTGACGGCATCAAAAACAAAATTCACCCTGGCGATCCTATGGACAAAGATTTGTACGACCTGCCAGCAGAAGAAGCAGCCAACATTCCAACAGTTGCCGCCTCTTTGGAAGAAGCACTGGATTGCCTCGATAAAGATCGTGAATTCTTGACCGCTGGCGACGTGATGGACAACGACATGATTGACGCATACATCAAGCTTAAACGTGTTGACGTTGAGAAGCTGAACATGAGCACTCATCCGATTGAGTTCGAAATGTACTATAGCTTGTAAGAACAGCCTTTAAAAATAGCCATATTTTTATGCGCGACCAAGCCCGTTCTGCGGGCTTTTTTATGGCTAAAATGCGCTGTAGGGGTTACAGTCATAACATCATTTCAATCTGACGATTATCTGTTCAAAGCCTTATGCATCAAAATAAACCGACACTTTTACTGCTGTTTTTATTGGCGATTTTACTGGTATCAGCAGCCATATCAAGCTTGGCTGCGCCGCAAAAAGTATATGTTTATAAAGATAAAAATGGCAATACGGTGTTTTCTGACCAACCTCGGCCCGGTGCCAAAGAAGTTAAGTTCAACAGTAAAACCATGACCATGCCTGCAACCAACACCAGCATTTTCGATCAGTTGCAAGCGCAGGATCAAGTTAAGCCAGTGAAATATCAGCTTAACGTCAACCAACCCGAAGATCAGGCAACCATCAGAGACAATGGTGGGCAAGTTAATATCTCGGGTCAGGTGAGCCCGGCGTTAAAGTTCGGCCAAAAAGTACAGCTGAAACTGGATGGTCAAATAGTCCAAAAACCCCATTCAAATGTGATTTTTGTACTGCGAAATATTGATCGGGGTGAACACACTATTGTGCTCGAATTGCTTGACGCACAAGGCAAAGTGATTGCCAGTAGCAAACCTCGAACTTTTTATCTGTTTCGGGCCTCAGTCTTGCATAACCAAGGTTAATACCTTTAAAAGACAAAGGATTAAAAGCTTTTGACCTTAACGCACCAATTTGGTGCAAAAAACGAAGTGAATTGAAGTGACAGTAAAAGAATTCAAAGCAGACAACCTGCTGCAAAACATTACCACCGCCATCATGGTCCTCGACCAGCAATTGCATATTTGCTTTGCCAACAATGCCGCCTGTGTGTTGATGGGTCAGAGCGAAAAACGCATTGCCGGGCTGGGTTTTGATCTGTTGTTTCGCCATTTATCTATCCCGCTGGCCAAGTTTCGTTCTTGTGTCGAGCAGCACAACGACTTCTCAGACAGCGAAGTGCAAGTCATTCTGATTGATTCGCGGCCGATGCTGCTAGAATTGAACTGTTCAGCGCTGGTGCAGGACGACTGCCACTATGCCTTAATCGAATGCAAGCAAGTTGACTTGCAAAAACGCATCGTGCAAGAGTCACAACACGAAAACCAACATCAAGCCGCCAGAGGACTGGTGCGCGGTCTAGCCCACGAAATCAAAAATCCACTCGGCGGTATTCGCGGCGCAGCGCAGTTATTGCAAAAACAATTACCGTCTGACGACCTCAAAGAATTTACAGGGGTGATCATAGAACAATCCGACCGACTGAGAAAACTGGTCGACAGGCTACTCGGTCCCAACAAACCGCCCACAGTAGAACCGGTCAATATTCATTTGGTGATTGGCAAAACCCTCAAACTGGTCAAGTTTGAGCAGCAAGATAGCCTCGATATCAAATTCGATTACGACCCCAGTATTCCATCGATTGATATCGATCCAGAGTTAATCCAACAAACCTTACTTAACATCATACGCAACGCCGTTCAGGCCATGAGCCAACACGATGCAGCCGCGCAACTGGTGGTTTCGACCCGCATCAAACAACATCAAACCATTCATGGTCGTCATCACAAAATGTGTCTTGAAATCAAGATTATTGATAACGGACCGGGGATCCCAAAGCACCTGACGGATACCCTGTTTTTCCCATTGGTTTCAGGCAACGCCAGCGGCACCGGTTTAGGTTTATCTATTTCACAAACCCTGATCCACCAACATCAAGGCCGCATCGACTGTGATAGCTGGCCCGGCCATACCGAATTTATTTTATTACTACCGTTTACATCCAAAGAGGTTTTCCAATGAGCAAATCAACCGTATGGGTGGTCGATGACGACGATTCGATTCGCTGGGTATTGAATAAGGCCCTGTCGTCGAACAGCGTTGACGTACACTGCTTTGAAGATGGCCCCCAGGCATTGGTTGAACTACAGCAGACCCAACCCGATTTAATCATTTCAGACGTGCGGATGCCGGGCATCGACGGCCTGACATTACTGGGAAAAATACACGAGTTCTACCCCGATATACCAGTGATCATCATTACCGCCCATTCAGATCTCGATAGTGCAGTCAACGCCTATCAAAGCGGCGCTTTTGAATATCTGCCCAAACCATTTGATATCGATGAAGTGCTTGAGGCGGTGCAAAAAGCACTGGAACAGGCCAAAGAAGCCAAACGCCCAACCAGCCCGGCCCCAATGGTCAAGCTGCAAACAGGTATCATTGGCGAAGCACCACCAATGCAAGACGTTTTCAGAGCCATCGGCCGCCTTTCTCGCTCTAATATCAGCGTGTTGATCAACGGCGAATCGGGCACTGGCAAAGAGCTGGTCGCCAAGGCCCTGCACAAACACAGCCCTCGTTCAGAACAATCTTTTATTGCGCTGAACATGGCCGCCATCCCCAAAGACTTGATAGAATCTGAACTGTTTGGCCACGAAAAAGGCGCTTTTACCGGCGCCAATGCGGTGCGCCATGGTCGCTTTGCCCAAGCCGATGGCGGCACTTTGTTTTTAGACGAAATTGGCGACATGCCGACCGATGTACAAACCCGGTTACTCCGAGTATTGTCCGATGGTCAGTTTTACCGGGTCGGCGGTCATTCACCCATTGAAGTTAACGTACGTATCATCGCCGCCACCCATCAAAATCTTGAATCTCTGGTCAACGAAGGCCGTTTTCGCGAAGATTTATTTCACCGTCTCAATGTGGTGCGTATCCATTTGCCTTCGTTAAAAGAACGTAAACAAGACATTCCAAAACTAACCCAGTATTTTCTCCACCGTGCATCAGATGAACTAGATGTGCCAATGAAAAAAATCGCTTCTGACGCAGTAGACTTTCTGTCACGACTGGATTGGCCAGGCAATGTCCGTCAGCTAGAAAATACCTGTCGTGGTTTGACAGTGATGGCCAGCGGCAGCGAAATACAACTGTCAGATATGCCGCATGAATTGCGTAAACAAACCTCCAGCAATAAAGAACCATCAGCCCAAACAACTCAGCCAACAACACCAAGCAGTTGGCAGCAATTATTAAAAAAAGCGGTCACGCAGCTGCTTGATGAGGGTCAAAGTGATATTTTGGATCAATGTCTACCTCAATTCGAACGCATATTATTGAGCGCGGCACTGGCACATTGTGATGGTAAAAAACAATTGGCGGCCAGCAAATTGGGATGGGGTCGCAATACCTTGACCAGAAAACTCAAAGAGTTGAATATTGACCCCTATGAGCTGCCATAAATCTGCTGATAACAATAACCCCCTTACAAAATTTACCGTGTTAAGCTATATTAATAGTTGAAAATAATGACAATCTTGTAAAACCGAACTCAATGAGTAAGGTATTACGATTGTATCGATTTACGGGGAACCATGCATGTCAGTGTCTTTTCAAACCGATCAGCAATTGCAAGAAATCACCATTAGGGTGAGCGGCCATTTTGATTTTCGTTTGGTGACGGAGTTTCGCAAAGCCTACAACGCGATACAATCGCCCAAGAAAGTTATTGTAGACTTGCAAGATACAGATTATATCGACAGCTCTGGTTTGGGGATTTTGATATACCTGCGTAAACACTTTGACTGCAAAAAAGAAAACATCCATCTAATTAACTGCAATAGTATCGTAACCAAAACCTTCATCATTGCCCGATTCAATAAAATGTTTGTGATAAAGTAAAATCAGATAAAACCCAATTCAATCGCTTTAAGCACCGCGCGGGTTCGGTCTCTGACCCCCAGTTTGGCCAGAATAGTTGATACCTGATTTTTAATCGTTCCTTGTGATTTAAACATTGCGTCAGCAATTTCCTTGTTCGAATATCCCCCGGCCATTAACCGCAACACTTGTGTTTCTTTGGCCGTCAGCGCCTCGGGTTTGTCGTAACTGGCGAAATCAGATTTAAGCGACGACAACCCCTGCAATACCGTATCGGTGATCGCCGGTTTGACCAATGTTTCTCCCTGATGGACTTTCTCAATGGCATCGACCAAACAATCGAGCGACACATCTTTGAGTAAATACCCCTTCGCCCCGGCTTTAATGCCTTGTAGCACCACTTCGTGGTCGTCAAAAGTCGTTAAAATGATCACTGGCGTGGTAATATTTTCGGCCTTGAGTTGTTCCAATGTGGCGATGCCATCCTGACGCGGCATACGAATATCTAACAAGATAACGTCTGGTTTGTGTTCGACTACCGCTCCAAGCACTTCACTGCCATCGCTGGCCTGAGCTATCACTTCGACCTTGTCAGACAAAGATAATAAACTTTGTATGCCCTGGCGAACCAAGGTCTGATCGTCGACAAGTAACACGTTAATCGTCATTAAATATTGGTATCCTGATGGTTATGACAAAAAATGGTGGCTGCGCGACATAACTCAACTCACCGTTAAGCTCCTCTACCCTTTCAATCATACCGGTCAATCCATTGCCCGGTATTACTGTCATTGGTGCTGCGTTGCCTGATGTTAAGCTATTAGACGCGCAACCATTGTCTTTGATGGCCAGCAACAATGATTGACCAGCCTTGTTGCTCTGCAATGACAAATCAATCCAAATCTGATCGGCACCACCATGTTTCAAGGCATTGGTCAGAGCCTCTTGGACGCTCCGCAAAATCACCTCAGCGATTCCAACCTCAGTAATTTCAATCGACTCAGCAAAATTGAAGTGCACCGTTAATTTGGGAGTATGGTCAAATAAGCGCTGCAACGCACTACGCAAATCAATCACCGACATGTCACGAATTTCACTAACCGCACTGCGTACGTCACCCAGCAGCAGTTTGGCCACCGAATAAGACTGGTCAACCGCCGCTTTGGCCTTGCCCTGGGTCAAATGACTGGCCACCTGCAAATTGATGGTCAAAGCGGTCAGATGATGTCCCACCACATCGTGAATATTGCGAGAAATGCGCAACCGTTCAGATTGTTTGGTGGCTTCAGACAACAAGCTTTGGGTCGCGATCAACTCGCGATTTAACTGGTTTGCCTGCTCTTTGGCCTGCTCTTCCTTAAACGCACGGTCCATGGTCACCACCGCAAAAACATTGAACATCCAGTAAACCATGGCAGAGATAATCCCGGAGCGCGCCTCCCAGTAAAACTGAAAAATCACAAAGATAGGGATACAGACCAAACCACTGATCAACACCGACCGACCAAAGCTGGTCACTTGGGGTAATTGGGCAGACCAAATGGTAGCTAGTATCGGGGTAAAGTTGATGGGCAAAATAAAATAAAGGGTAAAAACCGACACAATCTGCACCAACATATGAACCTTGCGAATAACCATTCGCGTCACCAGAATGCCACTGGTTGAATAAATAAAAGAAATGATGAACAGACAAAACAAAGCAACAACAAAGCTAATCCAAGCAACCGACTCACCGTTGACTACCATGGCGTAAACAGACGTGGAGCCCACGATCAGCCAAGTAATAATAGCGGCGATGACTTCAAATGAGGTTTGTTTTAATGTGGATAGTTTCATAGGTTGATTATGCACAGGCCTGATGTGATTCACAATAGGCCGAAAGTCATAATGAACTCACTATAGATTTCCGCCAAAATGTGACTTTTGGCACTAACCAACCAAACGTACAAATTCTACACTGGCCCCCTGATTAACGTTTGGAGTCAAACAATGAACCTTATCCACTCACTCACACTTATCCTTCACATTCTCGCCGGCACAGCGGCGATGATTTTATTCTGGGCACCAGCTGTAGCCAAAAAAGGCAGCCCCAACCATATTCGTTTCGGGCGTTATTATGTCAATACCATGTACGCCATCGCGGCCAGCGGTTTTTTAATGGCCTTGTTGGTGATAATTGACCCCATTGGTCTTCACGGTGACGCGGTGTCCAAAATCACCGACCCAGAAAAACAAGCGACTGTCATTCGCAGCTTTTGGAGCTTTTTGATGTATTTGAGCCTATTAACTGTTGCGACCTTGCGCCACGGTGTATTGGTGCTCAAACATAAAAAAGACCGTAAACAATTGACCCGATTAAGCCATCTGTCATTAATGACAGCGCTCACTGTTTTAGGTCCTGTTTTGGCCATTTGGGGTTACCAGATTGGTATGACCTTGCTCATCATCTTTGGTTGTCTTGGCCTGTTTTTAGGTGGCAGTATGCTGCATTATTGCTTCAAATCAACACTGAGTAAAATGGAGTGGTGGATTGAACACCTAGGTTCCATGATTGGTTCCGGGATCGCCGCTTACACCGCTTTTTTCTCCTTCGGCGTACGCCGCATACTCGAAGACTACGCCACATTACAGCTACTGTCTTGGATATTACCCGGTGTTATCGGCACAGTGGCGATTCAATACCTAACTCGGCATTACCGAAAAAAATTTGCTAACAAACGGCCCAATACCTCAGCGGCGGTAGTGAGTGACAACAGCTAAACCACAAACCCAACTAACGCCCAAAACGGCTCTGTTTTGGGCGCTAATCCATTTTTAAGTCCCGTTATATTGTAACTTTCGTTTCACTTTTTAAATCTTCTGCTTATACTCCAAATATAGCCATATTGAATTGGCATCTTTTTTAACAGCATAAGATTGGTAGTAATGGAAACAAACGGCAGCTATTACCTGATAGACAATGAGGTTAGGTATTATCCTGCATCACAGTTGGTGGAACATCCCCAGCAGTCGGTGCAACTAACTGATTTTCAACATAAGTTATTGATCTATTTTCTGGATAACCCAAAAGTGGTGCGCTCGTACGAGCAAATTTCACAACACGTTTGGCCTAATAAAATTACCACTGTAGACGCTTTCAACAAACCACTGGGGGCCATCCGCAATGCCCTGAGCGACAACATCAAAAGCAAGAAAAACCACTATATCAAGACTTGGGCAAGAGAAGGTTATGGTTTGGGTTGCAGCTGTATTTTTATTGAAAACGAGCAAAAAATGAAAAGCCCAATCTCGTGGATGATACCGGCTTTTTTGGCCTCAATTGCCCTCATCGTCATCGCTTTTGCCTATGTCGTGTCTGTGCGAAACCCTGTTTTTGAAGTCGACAATTTAAGGAAACTGACCTCTTTGCTCGAAACCGTGGCGGA
>JABSOG010000379.1 GCA_013216025.1 Algicola sp.
CATCCAGTTTTCAGCATCCACCATCAACTCTTGACCAAAGAACGAAAATACCCGTTGAATGGTTTCTATCAACTTGACGCCAAATATTGGCGCAGGGGAGACAATAATACTGGCTTCTTTGTTGACCAGAATGGTTTCAAGTTCGACTAAACGCTCCCAATCAAGTAAACCGGATGGGTTCTTTTGTGATCGTTCTGAACGCCAACGGTGGGTCCGAGTGTCGAGCACCACAATGTCTGGCTCAAGGTCGACGACATAATGCCAATGCGAAAAATCGTACAGCATCTGCTCTAGTTGCTCTACCTTGTCGGTTTCGCTCTTACTGGTCACCTGCTCAACCAAGTCGACAAAACCTTTGTCAAAACGCTCTGGGGTGTTGCCCCAACCCTGAAATATCCAATAACCCAGCAACGCGTTACTAATAACTCTCTTGCTCAGGGGGTTAGAATAAACATTTTGCTCCCATTGTGCAGTCAAATTCCAATCATCGGTGACATCATGATCATCAAAAATCATGTAGTTGGGGATATGAGCCATCATTCGCCTGACTTGCCCTAACCCTTCGATAAAATCTCTGACCGCCATCAGTTCTTGTTCAAACTTGACTTTGTGGGCGCGATTGAGTCCCGGCGGCAGGTTGTTGGTTTCTCGTTCGGTCAGTTTCCAGCACTCTGGCGACCAAGCCAACATGTACAAACCAATCACCTCGCCAAGGCTGATCAGATGATTTTCGCCTTTAACAGTCGAAAACACATTTTGGGTTTTACGAATGGGCATCAGGCGGAAAAACAACCGGCTGCTGTCGAAGGAGACTTTGGGCAAAATGGATTGACGATTGTAAAACAACGTCGAATTGTTATACAGATGATCAGTATGAGTGACCTTTTCATCGGGCAGGCACTCGTCAACCAAATCAAACAATTCAACCATTTTATGGATGGCATTTAACGTTGGACCACCCACATCATCAAGATACACCTGATCGCCACCATGAAGTAATACGCACGGCCGCTTGACGACATCATTTAGAGTCGAACCAATATAATTGTCGGCCACCACCAAAGTATCTTTGGACGGATGATGATAGTTGCGGCACGAACCAAAAAACAGTGAACTAATTTGCTCAGGGATGAAAAAACTTAATGCTGACTGTCCGGGATAAACGATGTCGGGTATCAACTGTTTTAATGAGTCATATCGGTCCCCTGTCGAGACGTGTGAAGCAATATCGTAATAAATCAGTTGGTCTTTGGCTAATGGGTCTTGGGGTTTGCAGGTCAACAGATGAATATGAAGACTGTCAGATACGCGGATTACCTGTTGCTGGGTGGTAAGTTTCAGCCGTCCATTCAAATTGACATCTAATGAAAAGCACGGTTCAAACCGAACGGCTTGTGAAGTCACCAACCACAGGTTAACCTCGTCGATGGTGGTCTTGCGTAAGACCGGCCCTGCAAGAATTAATGGAAACTTCTTGTCTTCAGATTCATTATTAACAGCGGCTTGTTGGCTGGCTCCAATCACAATCAGGTTCCCTTTGACTCAGCGAGCGGCGCGGTCAAACAAAGTGAAAAAGTTTTCGGTGGTTTGCTCAGCCAGGGCTTCGAGCGATATCCCTTTTAAGTCGGCGACAAACTCGGCCACATCCCGAACAAATGCGGGTTGGTTTTGCTGGCCACGATGGGGCACTGGTGCCAAATAAGGCGAGTCAGTTTCAACCAATAATTTATCCAGCGGCACCTTTTTAACCACTTCTTGAAGTGCTGCGGCATTTTTAAAGGTCACGATACCAGAAATAGAGATGAAAAAACCGCGAACAAGCCCTTGTTGGGCCATTTCCCAAGCTTCGGTGAAACAGTGAAATACACCGCCAACTTTATCGGCCCCATGTTTATCCATAATCGAAATGGTGTCGTCTACTGCGCCCCGGGTGTGGATGATCAGTGGTTTGTTGAGGACTTTGGCTGCATCAATGTGCTGACCAAAAGATTGTTGCTGAATTTGCTGGGTTTCTTTGGCATAAAAGTAGTCGAGTCCGGTCTCGCCGACAGCAACCACGCGCTCATCACTGGCCAGTTTCAGCAGGTGATCATACTCAAAGGTTTCTTCTTGATTGAGTGGATGCACGCCACACGAGGCAAACACGTTATCAAACGGTTTGATGGCTTCCATCATGGTGGCAAACTGGTCAAGGTATACAGATACGCACAAAAAGTGGCTTACGCCCCGAGATTTTGCGGCATCGAGTACCCCAGAGATACCGCCGGGCAAATCGCTATAATCCAAACGATCAAGGTGACAATGAGAATCTACTAACAACAACTTTTCTCCAGACTATTCAGTAACTTTACTACTGATGATTCAATCAAAGCAGCAGTGTAACTGTTTGGGCTTACATTGTAAAAGTGGCTTCGCCAGAATTGAGCTTACTGCCGAGCAATTTTTCGATTCGGGCTTGCAATTGTGCCTTACCCTCGCCAAATCCAATCCCTACCCCGCACGGGTTTGCGCTTTGAGTTTCTTGCTCAGATATCCACACCACGGTGCCTTCAATCACATTGGGCTCCAACGCATCCGGCAAAGTGAGGCTTAATGTAACCTCGGTGCCCATCGGAAAACTGCGGGTGGTTTTGACAAAAATACCGCCATAAGTCAAAAATGGCATATAGGCTTGATACAATTCGTCTGTATTGTGAAAATCGATGAGAAATTGTTCGAGGCTCATGGTGTTATCGAATGTCCTTTATGCAGCTGGCCACTTGATTTAACAGGGTAAATAACGCCAGACTTTTATTTTGACCCAATATCTGTAGGCCATCACGGCTAAATTGACTCATTTGGTCAAATAATTGTTGCACCGCCGCAAATTGCTGTCCGGCATTAACCGCTTGCCTTTTGACCTCGTGACAGTTAACAAGCCTAGTGCGTAAATGATTAATCAATAAATGATGGAACAATAACAGGGTAAAAGCATTGCCTTCAAGGGCATTTTTAAGCACCACGTTTGATAAATTACCGGTTAACCACTGGCCAAACTGCCCGGTAAACTGTTCTACCTCAGCCAACTTGTTTTGTTGCAACCATTCAAGCACTTTTAACGGCGCTTTGTTAGACAGCGTATACAGTTGGTTGAATGTTGCTTCGTCCAATGCACCGACTTGATTAACCAGCCATTGATAAACCAATCCACTGTCTGTTGCAGTAACCAACATTTTGAAACAACGGCTGGTGATGGTCGGCAATAATTTTGCCCGGTCATCACAACTTAATAAGATAAACACATTGGCACAAGGTTC
Organism: Algicola sp.; assembly: GCA_013216025.1. Classification (GTDB taxonomy): domain Bacteria; phylum Pseudomonadota; class Gammaproteobacteria; order Enterobacterales; family Alteromonadaceae; genus JABSOG01. Next base: position 3,297 of record JABSOG010000379.1, read on the forward strand.
TTCGAGGGTTTTGAGCAATGCGTTGGCAGCCGCTTCGGTTAATTTCTCGGCTTTGTTAATTAACAATACCCGTCGCTGGGCAATTTGTGACTTGGAGTAGACAAAAGCCGTGGCCTGACGGATGTCATCCACCCCGATGCTGGGATTGTCGTTATCGATGGTGCGACAATCAGGGTGATTACCTGCGTTGAACAACAAGCAAGATTTGCACTGACCGCAGGCCCCTAAGCCTTGTGTATAAAGAGCGCCTTGTGTGTCATGGGGGCCTTGCGGGTTTTGGCACATAAAACCATTGGCCAACCATCGCGACAAGGCAAATTTGCCAATGCCCTGTTGCCCTTCAAATAACATCGCATGATGAAAACGACCACTTTGCCAGGTTTGAGTCAACTGTTGTGCCACCGGATTTAACCAAGGAAAAGGCAACTGGTGTGACTGAGTACTATCCATGAATTTTCCTCATCTGGTATTTTCTAACGGCACGATTGTGTTCTTTCAACGTTTTCGAAAAATAGTGGCTTTGATCTTTTTTCGACACAAAATAATAATATTGGGTGTTGGCCGGATGCAGTGCGGCATTTATCGATTCAATCCCCGGCATAGCAATCGGCGTTGGTGGCAGCCCGTTGATACGATAGGTATTATAAGCGGTTTTCTGCCTGAGGTGTTTACGGGTAATGTCACCATTAAACCGCTCTCCCAAACCATAAATCACGGTAGGATCGGTTTGCAATCGCATTTTTTTGTGCAAGCGATTGATGAACACCGAAGAAATCAAATCACGCTCTCGGGCCAAACCGGTTTCTTTTTCGATGATTGAGGCCATGATCAGCGCTTCGTAAGCGTTAGCGTAAGGTAAATTTGATGCCCGATTATCCCATTCAAGCGCAAGTTTGCTTTGCATTCGCTGGTAAGCGCGTTCAACAATATCAAAACCGCTACTGTTAGCTGCAAAATAATAAGTGTCTGGAAATAACAACCCTTCAAGGTTTTGGTACTCACTACCAAGGCGCTGGGCCAGTTGATCTGTGGGGCCGATATCCGCAATTAAGTTGTCAATGCCTGCCAATTTTGCCAGCAGGTCTCTTAACCGCTCTCCTTCAACAAAGGTAATGGCAAACTGGTGTTCTTTACCGCTTGACAGCAAAACCAGCAATGCATGATGACTGATATCAGGTTTAACCAAATAAGAGCCCGCTTTGATGGCGCGTGAACCGGGCACGAATTTAGAATACCACTTCAACGGTGCGCAAACCCTAATCACTCTCTCGAAGGCCAATTGACGACACAGTTGGTTAAACCCTTTGCCTTGGGAGATTTGAATCACCCGTTGTTGGTTCAATTGAATGTTTTGCGCCGGGAACCAAGCAAAAAGATAATAGGCTGCTGCTGTTGCAACAAACAACAGACTTGCCACCATAAAAGTCAGGGTTAATTTAAATCTGCTGTTCATTTGAGCCGCTGTTCTTGCTGAGGTTGGAGGCGTAGCTGGAGGTGTACAGCAAGACCATAACTTATCGTCATATCAAAGCGATAACTCTGTTCGTTGTGGGTTAAGCTATGTACAGGCACGATGCCCATCAAAGAATTGCAAATAAACAGGCTATCGGCAGCAAACAGTTCATCAAGCGAGGCTTTTACTTGTTTGGTATGGCTTAATTCGGGCAGGTTATCCATAATAAATTGTTTCATTACACCATCGACTCCAGCGACATCGTTAAGGGGTGTATACCACTCCCCCTTAGCAGAGCGCCAAAAAATATTACTTGCTGAGCATTCTACAACACAACCATTTAAATCACACACTACAACATCGTCAAAAGTCTGCTCTTGAGAGGCACAGGTTTTATCCGTATTGCTTTGCATCGCATTTTTTATCAGCACCTGCTCCAGCCGGTTGCAATGTTTGATGCCTGCCAGTAATGGATTTAAACCCAATGCAACAGAACTGACGCCAAGTGATATGCCGTTTTCACGCCAATTAGGAAAAAAAGCGGGATACTCAGCAACCGTAATGTAAATAAAGGGTGAGAGGTTTTGGCTATTGTAACCCCGGCCTCCTGCCCCGCGAGAGACAAGCACTTTGACCACCGATGGCTGCTCGGTTGTGATGGGTTGCAGGGATTTTTCGAGTTGCTGCCAGTCAATTGGTTCAAACAACAGCCTGTTGGCCGCACGTTTAAGACGATTTAGATGGAGGTCGAGCAGTAAAATCTGGTTGTTTTGTGAGAGGATCGTAGTAAAAAACCCATCACCATAATTAAAACACCGGTCGTTGATGGGGACCGGTGTTGGCGATTTGTCATGGTAGATGATGGTGGTGGTCAATTACATCCGCTTAAAAACAATCGATCCATTGGTGCCACCAAAACCAAACGAGTTACAAATGGCATATTCCAAATGTGCATCACGGGCTTCGTGGGCAACAAAATCGAGATCACAACCGACATCTGGGTTATCTAGGTTGATGGTGGGCGTCAATTTTTGATGTTGAAGCGACAAAGCCGAAATAATCGATTCAACCGCACCGGCTGCGCCCAGTAAATGACCCGTCATAGATTTTGACGAGCTGACCGCCAATTTATAAGCGTGGTCGCCAAACACCGATTTAACCGCAGCAACCTCGGCTACATCACCGGCTGGCGTTGAAGTACCATGAGCGTTGACATAACCGATTTGGTCAGTATTAATACCGGCATCATTTATTGCGTTGACCATGGCCAATGCACCACCGGCACCATCGCTTGGCGGCGAAGTCATATGAAAGGCATCGCCACTCATACCAAAACCAACCAATTCGGCATATATTTTGGCACCACGGGCTTTGGCATGTTGATATTCTTCCAAAACCATCACGCCCGCCCCATCACCAAGCACAAAACCATCGCGGTCTTTATCCCAAGGACGGCTGGCCGCTGTAGGATCATCATTACGACTCGACAGGGCTTTTGCCGCGGCAAAACCACCAATACCCAGCGGCGTTGAAGCTTTTTCGGCGCCACCTGCCAGCATTGCATCAGCATCGCCATAAGCAATCATTCGGGCGGCGTGGCCAATGTTGTGAACACCGGTTGTACAAGCCGTCACAATTGAAATATTAGGGCCTTTTAAACCATTCATAATCGACAAATGGCCTGAAATCATATTGACGATGGTTGAAGGGACGAAAAACGGTGATAACTTGCGTGGACCACCGGCAAGCATTTTGCTGTGGTTACTTTCAATCAACCCTAAACCACCAATGCCAGAGCCAATGGCAGCACCAATGCGGTGAGCGTTTTGTTCGGTGACTTCAAGGCCTGAATCTTCAAGTGCCTGCATACCAGCAACCACACCATACTGAACAAACTGATCCATTTTACGTGCGTCTTTGCGGCTAAGGTATTGTTCAACATCAAAATCATTTAATAAACCGGCAAAACGAGTCGCGAACAAAGACGTATCAAAATGGGTGATATTCCTTATGCCACTTTTGCCCTTTAGTAAATTATCCCAAGATGATTCAACCGTATTACCCAAGGGGGTTAACATACCAATCCCGCTAACTACGACTCGACGTTTAGTCACAAGTGATCTCCAAAAGGTAATTTTATGAACAGCTGTCAGATGCGCAGCATTTAGTGTGTAAAAAGAATTGAAATGGGCGACGGACGCCGCCCACTTAAAACATTATTCAGCGTGGGCTTTTACGTAATCGATAGCCGCTTGAACTGTGGTGATTTTTTCAGCTTCTTCATCTGGAATTTCAGTTTCAAACTCTTCTTCCAGTGCCATAACCAGTTCAACAGTATCCAAAGAATCGGCGCCAAGGTCATCGACAAAAGAAGCTTCGTGTTTCACTTCTTCTAGTTTTACACCCAACTGTTCAACAACGATTTTTGCTACTCTATCTTCGATGCTCATATTTTTTCCTTTACCCGCCTGAGGCGTAATTTAGATTAAAAAATTTTGCGTAGTGTATTCTTTAAGATCAGAGGTTTCAAGCACAGACTGTGCATTTCTCACTGGTCTAACCAGCAAACCTGACCTATCATACCACGTCTATTTATGGTTCACTTTGGCAATTAAATCAACTATTAATCGCCAAATTATCAATGTTCGTTCCACTCGTTCTACGAGGGCGCTAGATCATATACATTCCGCCGTTTACATGCAACGTTTCACCAGTAATATATGCAGCATTATCCGAGGCCAAAAAACCCACAGCAGCGGCGATTTCTTCTGGTTTACCCAAACGGTTGG
>JABSOG010000380.1 GCA_013216025.1 Algicola sp.
TAGAACAAGGTCGTGATCCCGGTAATTTCAAGAATGTGTTTGTTGGTGTTGAGGCCAGTGGTGATTTTATTCTTGATGACTTGGTGGTCCAGGCTACTCTGCCAGCAGATTTTGATGCGCGCGGACGACCTTGGTATACCTTGGTTAAACAACAGATGGTCAATTCTTTCACTGAACCTTATATCGATGCAACGACCCAACAGTTGTTGATCTCGGCTGCTGCACCAATGAAACACAACGGAACTTTTATCGGTGCAGCGGGGGGCGACATTTTGCTCGATGACATACGTGACATTATTAATGCGGTAGATTTTATGGGGCTGGGTTACGCCTACCTGATGACCAACAAAGGCAAGATACTTTCTCATCCTAATAAACAGTATATCGATGGTAATTACAGTGATATGTTTGGTCAAAGCCTCGATAAATCACTCGATTTGCAGCAAGTGACTTTTGAAGACAAAGAACAGCTGGTGTCGTTTGTGCCCATAGAAGGCATCGCTTCTGTGAAGTGGTATTTGGGTGTGGTGCTCGATAAAGAACAGGCATTTGCTTCAATCGTTGCGGCCCGTAATCAATCTTTGTTGTTTGGTTTTATGGGGTTGATTTTTACCGTGTTTGCTTTGTTGTGGTTACTTAAGGGTTTGATGAAACCCATTAACGACCTGCGCGAGGCGATCAAAGATATTTCGCAGGGCGAGGGGGATTTGACCAAACGCCTGAGAGTCACCAGTAAAGATGAGATTGGCAAGCTGTCGACTAACTTCAATTTATTTTTAGACACCATTCACCACTCGATGAAAGAGGTCAGCAAGGCGGCCCAACATCTTAAAGAAAGTATCTCTGAGGTCAGAACTACCACCACCAGTTCTATCGAAATGTCGAAAGAGCAGCTGTCTAGAAGTGGCAATGTCGCCAGTGCGGTTGGAGAGCTTGGTCTTGCGGCGCAGGATATCACCCGAAATGCCACCAATGCGTCTAGCTTGAGCAGCGATATTCAACAGCAGGCTCAGCAAGGTTTGTCGGCACTTAACGATAACATTACAGCGATGGATACGCTGTCGGCCAGCATGACTGCTTCGAGCGAGCAGATTGACCGGCTTAGCGTCGAAACGGGCAATATCGACAATATTCTTGAAGTAATCAAAGGCGTTAGCTCGCAAACCAATCTGTTGGCACTGAATGCGGCGATAGAAGCGGCCCGGGCTGGTGAAGCCGGACGCGGGTTTTCGGTCGTTGCCGATGAAGTTAGGCAGCTGGCGCAGCGCACTGGGGATTCGACTCAAGAGATCGCAGGCCTTATTGCTACCTTGCAACAGGGTGCTGATGGCGCGGTGCAAACCATGCTACAAAGTCAAACCAGCAGCCAGACCAGTGTCGACATGGCCAATAATGCCGGTGACAAAATGCAGTCGATTCAAGCATCATTAAGTGATATCGACAGTGAAAACAACGCGGTAGTGCAGGGTACCCGGCAGCAAGAAAGCCTAATTGGCGGAATAGATGAAGAAATGGCGTTGCTTGGCCAGTTAGACCAACAGCGCGACCAGTGCTTGCAACAAACGATTGCTGCCTGTGACCAACTGCAACGCCAGTTTGACCGGCTAGATACTTTGGTGGGGCAGTTTAAGGTTTAATTGGGGCGCGCCGTCCTATTTTAGAGTACATTGGTTGTATCTGTTGGGGTTTGGTGCCACGCTTGTTAGACAAACCCGCAAGATACCTAGTCCATGAAAGCATTTTTAACCCTGTTTTTGTTGCACTTGTCGTTATTGTCGTTATTAATGTTACTGGCATCAAAGTCGCAGGCAACAACCCTTGAGGTGATCACCGAAAACTGGCGGCCTTACAGTTTTCTTGAAAATGGTGAGGTTAAAGGTCGCTCAACCGCGCTGGTTAAAAAAGTGCTAGAACGGGCCGGGATTAAATATCGTATAACGGTGTATCCTTGGGCCCGGGCCTACAAAATGGCGCAATCGAACAAAGATGTGTTGATTTACTCGCTGGTCAAAGTTAATCCAAGGCTGGCGTTGTTTAAGTGGGTTAGACCACTAGGTAAGGGAGATACCAGTTCGCTGTACCGGCTAAAAAGCAATACTGACAAAATGCCACAAACTCTGCAACAAGCCAAGAAATACTATATTGTCTCCAATATAAATTCAATGGATCATTTGTGGTTAGCCAATCAAGGTTTTTCTAAACTGCAAACCCCGGCTTTGCTTGAACAGGCGATAAAAATGTTCTTTCGCAAACGTGTGCCTTTGATAGCGATTGATGATTCGTCGATGAGCGTTGAATTCGCCCACGCTGGTCTAGACAGTACCAAAGTAGAGAAGGTCATGACCTTATTTTTGGCGGTGCCGTATCTGGCCGCCAGCCTGAGTACTTCGGATCAATTAATTGAAAAACTGCAAAAAGCGTATGATGAGTTACTGGCTGAAAAAGCTATTGAGCTGATTAACTAACCTTGCCCTTCCGCCACGCAGTGGCACAAATTAGAGCGGCCTAAGCCGATATAATCAGGCTTGCTCCGTTTGAAAAAAACGATGCCCTTCATCCAAAAAAACCACATAAAAAGTATTGCTGTCGTACAGGTATTTATTACTTTTTCCGTCGACATATTCTTTACCCGCCAGTGTCTCGGGAATAACAAAACCAATCAATCTCACCAGGTTTCCCAAGCGAAAGCGGGCCCATATAACATCGTGCGGCACATGGGGTGGGTGGCTAAAATCAGAGCGTTTGGGAAACTCGTCGTAATAGGCCAATACCCGCAAACCTTTGCTGCCCACTCTTTCATTACGCCAGTAGGCCAGTGGTTCTTTGGTGTAGCTTTTGATTTTTTCGAGCAACGACGCCAGTGAACAAGCACCAATGTTTTCGTTCCAGTCGGTAAAGTCTTGTCCGGGGGTTTGATTGGCTTCAAAATACGAAAAATTAAAGGTGCAACGCGTGGCAATGTCGCAGGTTTCGAGGCTGCTTTGCGGCAGCGATTGTAAAAACCGGCCCTTGCGGGCATTGTTAAAGCTTTTCATCGCCGGGCACCCCGCCGATTTTGCCTTGTAGATACAAAGGCACTATGGTGCGGTCATTGCGGATCATCGACCCGGGTATTTCATCAAGCCGGTAACAGTAACTTTCGTTATCTTCTTTGTTGACCAAAATGGTGCGGTATTTGCCCAAGGTATCGATGATCTCGGTATTGTGGGCGGTGAAAATAAACTGGGCGTTATGGGGGTTACTCTCGGGGTTGGTAAACAACTCAATGATCTTGGGCAAAATCATCGCATGAATATGAATATCAAACTCATCAAGAGCTAACAGGCCACCAGTCGACAGCACAATCCAATACATGTGCATACGTTGAAACAACACCCGGGTGCCGCTTGATTCATCGCCAATTCTTAGGGCGTAATTTTTGCCGTTATGCTGGTGGATAAACAGCGGATAAAAAACCTCGTTGCCGTTTTCATCAAGGCGGCTTTCGATGACGATATCTTCGATGCCGTCATCGGCACTGCGGACAATCTCTTTGACAAACTTGAACAGCGCTGGGTCTTGCTTGTATTCTTTGGCAATCACCTCGTAGCCTAAATCAATATTGCGATAACCAAAAAAATCGACGTTAGAGATAAACTTGAAAAAGAACTGGGCAATGCGGTGCAGGTCGGCCATGTCGGCGCGAAAGTTGTATTTGCGCACCAAAGAGATGATAGAAGCATTGTTTTTTAGACGCAGTAATTTAAGCTCACTTAATTCTTCGATGGCCTCAACCACGGCATCGCCTTGACGTTCCAGTATTTTGGTTTTTCGGGCTTTGGTTTCACGGATTGGGGTGCGATACAACACCTCGCTCAAAACGCCGTTAGCGGTGACATCTAACTCGTAATAATACTTAACGTCATCGACTTCAAAATCGATGTAAAACTCACTGGGGTCGGTTGAATCGTAATAACCATTGATGGCTAAGCGGTCTTCGTTGTTAGAGTCTGAGGCAAAATAGCAAAAGGAGCGTAAAAACTGAATGGCTTTGATGATATTGGTTTTGCCCGAACCGTTAGAGCCCTTAATGCCAATCACGGTACTGAAATCACGCCCCTGACTGATAGACTCAGGGACATTGCCGTCAAAACCAAAGTTGATATCAACGCCTTCTTTAAAGCAAAAGTAATTTTTAACACCAAATTTTCTGATCATGAATCGCTACTAGTTAATTCTCTTAAGTAAATCTTACGTCAAATTTGTCAGATGTAAAGGATTAGGTTGAGAAGGTCCTGATCACTGTCAATACAGTTCAAAATCAAAAGACATTAAAAACCTGCTTTAAAGCACTGGCCTGTCGCCGACTCACTTCAATCTCACTGCCCGAAGCCATGATGGCCAACAAGCAACCTGAGGTCATGGCACTTTGCAGTTCGACAATATTGTCGACCCGGATAATGTCGCTGCGACTCGCTTTAAAGAATAATGAGGGGTCGAGGCGGGCTTCTATTTTACTCAGTGCACAGTGGATAAATGATTTGCCAGAGCTGGTGTAAACCGCCGCGTGATTGCCTACCGACTCAAATCGTTCGATTTCGTGTAAACGCACAATGCGGCTGCTGTGACCAAACTTTAGTAATAAACCGTGAGTGTCGGGCAGGTAGGCGTGTGCTTTGGCTTGTTGAGCGTCTTGCGGGTTTTGAGGAGTGGGTTGCGCCATTAATTCGCGCACCCGTTCTATGGTTTTTTGCAGGCGTTCGGGGTTGACCGGTTTAACGATATAGTCGGCGGCGTTGAGTGAAAATGCATCGACGGCGTGTTCACTGAACGCGGTGCAAAACACAAACTGAACCTTGCTATTAATTTCTGGACTATCGATTTCTGCGGCCAATTCGAGGCCGCTTATCTCGGGCATTTGAATGTCTAAAAAAGCCAAATCGATGTCTTGTGATTTTAATGCCGTCAAAGCCTCATTGGCATTTTTGGCCTCACCGACGACTTCAACGCCATCAATTTTACCCAGCAGCCGTTTTAACTCTACTCGGGCGAGGCGTTCGTCGTCGACAATAAGAACTTTAAGCATTGGCGGCATCCTTTGCTGCGGCTTTTATCTTGGATTTTGATATGACCAGCGGCAGGGTTAAGATCACCGTAAAATCATTGTTTTCGCTAAATTGTGCGTAGTCGCAGGTATCGCCATACATCAATTTCATGCGGGTTTGAATATTGGCTAAACCCACTTGTGTACCTGTAGTGTTGGTACCCGGTTTAAAACTGTTGCCGACACTCAAAGTCCAGCGGTTGTTGTCGATGATTTTGGCCTGAATGTTGACGTAACCGTTATCTATGCTCGGCGAAATACCGTGTTTTATTGAATTTTCTATCAAGGTTAGTAGGGTTAATGTTGGCAAGTCTTGTTGCAACAAGATTGGGTCAATATCCATGTGCACCGTCAACCTTTCTTCGAGCCTTATCTGCTCAATATCCAAATAACGCCGGGTGACCTGCCACTCTTCTTCTAACGACGATTTAACCCTTAAATGGGCTTGCAGGTGGGTGCGAAACAGCTCTGCTAATTCGGTGACCGTATCGGCGGCTTTATCCTGGTCTTCATAAATCAGCGCGCGGATACTGTTGAAGGTATTAAACAAAAAATGTGGACTGAGTTGGTTGGTCAGTTGCTGCATTTGTGCTTGTTGCACTTGTTTTTGCAGGATCTTTTTTGATAGTTGTTGGTGCCACAAAAGATAAATGATCGACCAAGAGGCAAGCATAATAAAGGCACCAAAAATACCAAAAACCCATAACATCTGTTCACTAATGATGGCATCTACTTCACCATCGTTGGTGACAAATTGCATTTTTTGAAAGTCAGCTTCGTTCATCGGCCCAAGTTTGCCAAGGAACACAGTCAGGGTAAAATAAAGTACCCCAGTCACCATTAAAAACCCCAACAGACTCAGCATGTTTTTGACGGTATAAGGGTTGTGGATCACCTTGAGTTTAAGGTAGGGACGAACCAAAAAGTGACAAATCAGCAGAAACACGATGGGATCTAAAAACGAACGCAGTATAAATGCCTGACGTTCGTCAAAGTTGTTGGTTTCTATCGACGTTAAAAACGAGCCGTTGATCGCAAGGCTGGTAAACAAAGTGATCAACATTGCGATACGATAGCCTTTGCTGGTGTGCTTAGAAAGCTGCCAGCCTTGGCTAAAGTAGTTTCTAAACCCCGTGACTTTTGATTCAGCCACTTTTAACTCAGCCATTTTTAACTTAGTCTCATCGGACTCTAAGGTGTTGTTATTCATATCTTAATGCATCTACCGGATTCAATTTTGCTGCCTTGACGGCGGGCGCGAGCCCAAATACTACACCAATTGTGGTGGTAAAACCAAAAGATAACCAAATCGCCCACATGGGCACGGTCACCGACCCTGCCCCGGGCATCGACAGGCCCACCAAAGCGGCCAATCCGTAACCCAGCAGCAAGCCTATCACCCCGCCAAATAATGACAGCAAAAGCGCTTCTATCAAAAATTGTGACAGAATAAACTGCGGTGTTGCGCCAAGTGCCTTGGCAATGCCAATCTCTTTGGTACGCTCGGTCACCGAGACCAGCATGATGTTCATAATGCCGATGCCGCCGACCAGTAAGCTGATGCCAACCACGCCTGCGGCGACAAATGTCACCGAGTTGGTGATCGAATCAAACTGTTTTCGGGTTTTTTCGGCGGTAATAAACTCAAAGTAATCGGGATCATCGCCGCTTAACTTGTGGCGCTTACGCAAAATTTGGCGCATTTGGGCTTGAATGCCTTTGAGATCGGCGTCAGCTTCTGGGCGAAACAAAATGTCGATGTTGTCGGTGGCCGAAGCACCGTTGAGCGACCTAATGGTACTAAAGGGCGCAATGATGTAATTGTCTTGGTCAAAACCAAACATCTGGCCACGGGTTTCAGCCACTCCGATTATTCTGAACCAATCGCCGCTGAGGTTAATAAACTCGCCGACAGGATTTTCGGGCATGTCGAGTTTTTTGATGACGCTGCTACCCACGATGGCCACCCTGCGTCTGCGCAGGTCGTCACTTTGTGACAAAAAACGGCCAAACTCGGGGTAGGTGCTCACCACATTTTGATAACTGCTGTCGGTGCCGGTGATCATGGTTTGAGTCGACTTGCGGCCATACGTGACGCTGCCACCCAAGCTGAAAGCGGTCATGGTGGCGGTCATATCTCTGACCCCATCGGTTTTGGCTTTGAGCTGTAAAAAATCGTTGTAATTGAGCTTGTTGCTCAAGCCCAGCATTTGCTGGTCGGGGCTGGTAAAGGCCCGCAGGGTCACCATGTCACTGCCCATGTCGTCGAGTTCTTTGCTGATATTCGAGCTTAACCCTTCCATCACGGCCACTACGGTTATCACCGCCGCGACACCAATAATAATGCCCAAAGTGGTTAACGCACTGCGCATGGCGTGGGCAAAAATAGACTGGATAGCCGCTTTGGCCCCTTCGATTATCGCATGTAATAAGTTACCCATTCATCA
>JABSOG010000381.1 GCA_013216025.1 Algicola sp.
CACATCCATCAATTGTGATCTGGTTTTATCTGCAACGGGATTAAGGCCTCGGATTGAGTTGGCTAAATCATCAGGCATAACCGTCGACCGTGGCATTGTGGTCAATGAGACCCTTAAGACCTGTGATGACAACATTTATTCACTCGGTGATTGCGCCCAAATCAACGGCTTGATATTAATGTATGTGGCCCCGTTGGCGGCATGTTCCAAAGCACTGGCCAAAACACTGAATGGCGATTTGACAGCGGTTGCTATCCCGGCGTCTCCGGTCATTGTCAAAACCCCTGCCTGCCCAGTGGTTTCGAGTCCGCCGCCGATGAATGCCACAGGAGAATGGCAAATTGAAGGTGAAGCGCCCGACATGAAAGCTTGTTTTGTCGCACCAGAGGGCAACTTATTAGGCTTTGGTTTGACGGGAAAAAAGGTAATGGAGCGAATGAAGTTAGCGAAACAATTGCCAGCAATATTGTAACAGTAGTATGATATGCTACGATAACCTGATAAACCTCCATTGGAAAAATCTGTATGCGTAAATTGTTCGTTAGTGTCTGTACCATGTTACTTTTTATTAGTTCTAGCACAGCCATGGCCGAGGATAACTATGCATATTTTGGTTTTGAACCAGACATCACCACCAATTACATCAATCACAAAAAGAAGCTCGGTTATATTCGCATCACAGCCGAGCTAATGATAAAAAATGTCGCCAACCTCGAAGCCGTTGAACACCACGCCCCCCTGCTGCGCGATGCGATTATTACTGTGCTCGGCAAAGAACCCGAAGAAAAAATCCGATCGCTGACCGGCCGTGAAGAAGTACGATTGAAATGTGTCCGCGAAATCAAACGATTGCTGAAGAAAGAAACCGGTAGCGAGATTATTCAAGACCTGCTTTTTACCAAATACCTTTATAACTAATCTGGCGCTACGCGCCTTTTTAAGAATGACACTACGTGCCTCTGACGCTTCGCGCCCGCTACGCACCTAAAAGCGATCTCACACGGAGGGTAAAGAGAGTCACGGTGGCCACGGAGGAAAAGACAAAACAAAAAACACATTACGATGCGTTAAAGACGATACAAGCTTTTTTCTTCTTCTTTTTAGTTTTTACTTTCCCTTCTATTGATTTTGCCCTTCTCCGTGGCCACCGTGCCTCTCTTACCCCTCCGTGTGAGCCGCCCTTAGGTGCGTAGCTAGCGCGAAGCGCCACCCCGAAGGGGAAAAATCAAGTGCGTAGCACCAAAGCCTAAGCGGGCTTCCGCGCAATAACAACAGCGAAAGCCAAGCCCGCTAACAACCCCGAAAGATGCGCCGTATTGGCGATATTTGACCACAACAACACCTTGGTATATCCCATCACCAACCATATCAGGCCAAATACAAACAACGGGTCTGCGAGCTTCACTGATTGTTCTGGTTTAAGTCGCCCGTACAGCCAGCAAAAGCCCATCAACGCGTAAACCACACCTGACAACCCGCCGAACTGGTTATGCCCAGACACCACGAACTGAGCGAAGTTGCTGATAACAGCAGCGAATAGGGTGAACAAGATTAACAATGACGGTGAAAAGTGTTTTTCAAGCAAACCGGCCAGCATCCGCCACCACAGTAAGTTAAAAACGATATGTAAAAGGCCGAAATGATATAGCGCCGGTGTAAACCAACGCCAGACCTCAACGCTGCCAAAAATCCCCTGAGCGGGAAACACCAACATGATGAAGATATTGAAGAAAAAACTCAGCACAAAGACAATCACGCACAGAGCGACCATCCCATGAGTTACCCAGCCGCCCTGACTAAACCATGACTTGGTTAAACTCTTGCCACCTGAGCGGTAAGTGAGTGGATTATCGGCGCTGTTACGTTGCCAAGAAGCATCGAGATACTTTTTGTCCTGCGGGTTTTGTGAAAAATGCATCCATTCGCTGACACTTTGTTGATAACACGCTTCATCAACCCAAAGTTCTATACTCATTTCACTGCCCGGCTCAAGGCTGTTTGACTCAATAGGTTTAAGCTTAACCTCTATCGACTTCAACTGCATGTAGTCGACGAATGCCTGAGCAGCCCGGGGGTTATTAATGGTAGCGATTAGATGCATGAGAGGTTTTTAAGTCACCGACGGCTGTTCATGAGACCATTGTTCGAAGCCACCGTCCATGCTGTAAACTTCTTCGAATCCCTGTTGAGCCAGATATTGTGCCGCGCCTTGGCTGCTATGGCCATGGTAACAAACCACAATCACTGGACGGTCAAAATCTATCTCATCGAGTAATTGCGCCATGCTTTGATTATTCAACTGAAATGAATCGGCGATATGGCCGCTTCTGTACGAGGTGTCATCACGAATATCGCAGATTTGGGCAGTGCCAGCTGCGAGGTGTTTTGCCGTATCGGCAACGGATATGTGCTTAAAATCAGCCATTTGCTTTACTCTTTTATGAATCTTGTTTAATGCTTCGCATTTATTTGGAACTCGCATTCGCTCGATGAAGGTCAAAAGCCTCAACACGGAGGCACGGAGTCACGGAGGAAAGAAAGAGGAAAAACAAAATCAAAGGCAAAGGCAAAAATATGGACTAAAGTTTCCTCTAACCTGTACTACCATTCTTTATATGCTTTTATGTTTTAATCTTTTCTCTTTCTTTCTCCGTACCTCCGTGGCTCCGTGTTAAATGCCCTTGACCTTAAAGGCCGTAGGCCGACCAAGCCGTCAGGCGCTAAAAGCTACCAATCCAAGATGACCTTACCGGATTGCCCTGAACACATCATATCAAATCCCGCCTGAAAATCATCTATTGGGTAGTGGTGTGTGATCATCGGCTTCAAGTCGAGTCCAGACTGAATGAGGCTGGCCATTTTATACCAAGTCTCGAACATCTCACGACCGTAAATGCCTTTAATGGTCAAACCTTTAAAGATCACCTTATTCCAGTCAACCGCCATATCTGACGGTGGAATACCCAGCATGGCGATTTTGCCGCCGTTGTTCATAGTGTTGAGCATATCTTTAAACGCCACCGGCACCCCAGACATTTCCATGCCAACATCAAAACCTTCGGTCATACCTAGGTCTTCCATTACGTCTTGGAGGTTTTCTTTGGCAGCGTTGACGGCACGGGTAGCGCCCATTTTCCTGGCCAAATCGAGGCGGTATTCGTTCAAATCGGTGATCACCACATGACGAGCACCAACATGCTTGGCAATGGCGGCAGCCATAATGCCAATGGGGCCAGCACCGGTGATCAACACATCTTCGCCAACCAAATCAAATGACAAGGCAGTATGTACAGCGTTGCCAAACGGGTCGAAGATAGCGGCCAAGTCGTCAGAAATATCGTCGGGCATCTTGAAGGCATTATACGCGGGGATCACCAAGAATTCGGCGAATGCGCCTTCTCGGTCAACCCCAACACCGGTGGTATTACGGCACAAATGCACCTTTCCGCCACGACAGTTTCGACAATATCCGCAAGTGATATGACCTTCGCCCGACACTCTGTCGCCGACGGAAAAACCCCGAACATCCATACCTACTTCAACCACTACGCCAACGTATTCATGACCGACAACCATCGGCACAGGTATGGTCTTTTGCGCCCAATCGTCCCAGTTGTAAATATGAACGTCGGTGCCGCAAATGGCGGTTTTCTTGATCTTGATTTTGATGTCGTTATGGCCAGTTTCGGGTTCTGGCGTATCACACATCCAGATCCCTTTTTCGGCCTTTAGCTTAGACAATGATTTCATTTGATATGCCTCTAATTACGCCAATGATTAGTCAATAATCTTCATTTCTTTACCAATTCGGATAAACGCGCCTACAGCACGTTCGAGTTGCTCACGGGTGTGGGCCGCAGAAATCTGGGTACGTATACGCGCCTGACCTTTAGGCACTACCGGAAATGAGAAGCCGATAACGTAAATGCCTTCGGCCAACAAACGGTTAGACATATCGGCAGCCACTTTGGCATCGCCAAGCATCACCGGGATAATGGCGTGGTCTTTACCGCCACAAGTGAAACCGGCGGCTTCCATATTTTCGCGGAAATAGCTGACATTTTCCCACAACTGGTCGCGAAGTGCCTGACCATCAGCCAACATCTCTAAAACATGCAAAGAAGCATTAGCAATAGACGGCGACAAAGAGTTAGAGAACAAATAAGGGCGTGAACGTTGACGCAACCACTCAACAACCTTGGCATTGGCGCAGGTATAACCGCCTGATGAACCACCTAGTGCTTTGCCCAAAGTGCCGGTAATAATGTCAACACGGCCCATTACTTCACAATATTCGTGACTACCCTTGCCATTTTCGCCGACAAAACCCACCGCGTGAGAATCATCAACCATTACCAGCGCATCGTACTTGTCTGCCAAATCACAAACCGCTTTGAGGTTGGCGATGATGCCATCCATTGAAAATACGCCATCGGTGGCGATTAGTTTAAAACGGGCGCCATCTTCATCGGCCTGCTTTAAACTTTTTTCAAGCTCTACCATGTCGTTGTTGGCGTAACGGAAGCGTTTAGCTTTACACAAACGAACACCGTCGATGATGCTGGCGTGATTCAACGAATCACTGATGATGGCATCTTCTTTAGTGAGCAGTGTTTCGAACAAGCCTGCATTGGCGTCGAAACACGAAGAATAAAGAATGGTATCTTCAAAACCGAGGAATTCACTGATTTTGCTTTCGAGCTGTTTATGAATGTCTTGAGTACCACAGATAAAACGCACCGAAGCAACACCAAAACCAAACTTGTCTAACCCCGTTTGGGCCGCTTTGATAAGTTCAGGGTTATTGGCTAAACCTAGGTAGTTGTTGGCACAAAAGTTAATGACACTTTCGCCGGTGCTGACAGAAATTTCGGGCTGCTGTTGCGAGGTGATAACTCGCTCTGCTTTGTATAAACCTTCACTTTTTACCTGTTCGATTTGTTCATTAATATGCTCAAAAAATTGCGCTGCTTTCATGTTCTACTCCGACAGTTTACAGGGGTTCTCAATTAGGCGTATTGTAGAAGTTTGCAGGGGGCGGCGCAAGCCGAATTAATAAGGGTTAGGCTAGAAGTTTCAGCGACCTCTAAAGCGCCCGAATCAGCATAAGTTATGCTGTTGTTTTCTCTCAAATCAATGCCAAGGACCGCCCGTTTACTGAAACAACATAACAATGCTTGTATGCCCACCAATTTCAGCCATTCTTTTTGCCGCTATATGCAAAGGCGTATCAACTCGCTTCACTTTTATGCTACGTGGTCAATGCCCACAGGCTTCATTTACAGATACAAAAAATGTGCTCATCTATAATATCAATCAACCAAACAACTATCAGGACGCGCGACCGCACCAGAACTTACAGCGCCCTCTAAAGCGTCTAAATCAGCACAAGTTATGTTGTTGTTTTCGCGCAAATCAACGCTAATAACCTTAGCCAATTGCATCAACGCACTGATATCACTAATTTGATTATTTTTCAGTCTTATGGTGGTCAATTCGCTCAACTGAGCCAATACAGAAATATCACTGACCAGACTATTATCGAGGTAAAGCTTTTGCAGTTTGCTCAACGGTGCCAAACCTGAGATATCCCCAGCATTGCTGTTACGTAAATACAAGGTTTTCAGCCCGCTCAAGCTGCCCAAAGCTGCCAATTGCTCTTCGCCAAGTGCATTGTCGCTAACACTCAAAAAACTTAACTTGGTTAGGTTAGGCATCGCATCTATAGTCAAAATGGCGTTTTTAGACAGTCGTAACTGTTCTAATTCACTCAGGTTAGCCAAAGCCGTTATGTCAGTGATTTGGTTTCTGCGTAGGTCTAAATTGGTTAACGCATGCAAACCCGCCAATGGCGTGATATCAGTGATGTTGTTACTAGCCAAAATCAACATTTTCAAGACATTAAAATTCTCCAAACCGCTCAAGTTGCCAATTGATCCAGGCCCACAATACAAGTCAGTAACTTCGTCAGTGTAAGTCCACCCTTGGTTTAGCGCGACATTACCAATACACATGCTCAACTGCGTATCTGCCAGTTCAATACTATCAATCCGCACAGAGTCAGCACCTACGCAATACCCGTCACGAATCACTTTTGTGTCAGCTAATGAAGCAACTAATTCATCCAAATCTGAACAGCTAAGGAAATTATTGCCGCTGACATCAAGGTCTTCCAAAGCGGACAAATTACTCAAGCCTGTCACATCACTTAAGTTATTGTTGTGCAAACGTAAGCTACGTAATGCCATAAGGCCATCCAACGCAGAGATATCTTTGATGTGGTTATTGCGCAAATACAAGCGAGTTAACTTGGTCAACCTAGCCAATGGCGTAATATCAATTAATTGATTGTTTCGTAAATACAAGGACTCAAGGTTGGTTAAACCCGACAAGGCCACAAGCTGGCTGTCATTAAATTGGTTCTGACTAATGCTAAGAAAAGTCAACGCGCTGAGCGCCGACAAACTGGCTATTTCGGTGATCTGATTTTTCGCCAATTTAAGCTCAGTCAATGCTGTCAAACCTGCTAATGCACTGATATCGATAATTTTATTTCTGCGTAAATCTAACTGCGTCAATCGTGTCATGCCTGCCAAAGGCGTGAGTGTTTCAATGTGGCCGTCGGTGACTCGCAATATCGATAGTTTCACTAGCGCCTCCAAACCAAATAAATCGCTAACACCAGCAACTGTGCAATTGAGTTCGGTTACATCCTCGACTTTGCTCCAGTTGTTTATGCTGGCCGCTGTGGCCAAACAATCAGCCAATTGACTGTCATTCAATACCATGTCGGCTATATAGTTAACTTGTGATAATTCTGGGTCGAAGGGGTAAGCATCGTTTGTGTCTAGTACGCCATCATTGTCATCATCGGTATCGGCATTGTTGCCTGTGCCGTCATTGTCACTGTCTATCCATTCGCTAGCATCTTGTGGAAAAGTGTCATTGACGTCAGCAACACCATCTCCATCGGTGTCGATAGCACCGTTTAATGGAGACGGATCAAAACCATCCCAAATGCCATCGCCGTCGGTGTCGGGATTAATCGGACTCGTGCCTATTTCAACTTCTTCAGCATTGCTTAACCCATCGTTATCAAAATCTGCCGCTTCTTGAGTATCATCGCAGGGCTCGCTATGCAAAAAGGTATCGACTCTGAGATATTTTTTAACAAATTGAATCTGCCAACAATAAACAGACATATTCCTCATCGAAAGCCTAAAATAAAAGCTGTCAGTACCCAATAGCGCACTAATATCTTTGAGCGGGTTGTTGTCAAGGTGAACCGACTTGAGTTGAGGCAGCGACGACAACGCACTGATATCACTGACTCGGTTATCATTGAGGTATAGCGACTGCAATGCCTTCAACGGCGCTAAAAATCCGATATCCTCAATGTTTAGCTCTTTAAGCCTAAGTTGGGTCAATGAGGTTAATTCACTCAGTACAGAAAAATCAACAACTGGATTGTTATCAAGGTCCAATTCAATCAAGTTGGGTAACAATCTCAGGGCG
>JABSOG010000382.1 GCA_013216025.1 Algicola sp.
ATTATGCCGAACCTTTGGCTGGACGTGAGCCGAGCATGGCCATTCAAACCAAGAAAAATCGCTTTGATGTGTATGTGCTAGATGCGATGAAATCGGGTTGATAAGGCCAGCGCTCTAAAACTAGTCAATCAAGGCTTTGCTGGCCAAATAAACGAGAGAAAACAGTTACCTTATCCACAGATTAGGTTTAGACTCAATATCATATAATTACAATTTGACACATTTTGTAAAAGAACAATAAATTGATGGATAGCTTGATGAATTCAAAAAAATTAAAGCACGCCGCAGCAGTATTGTCCGTTGTCATTGCCGCATCTGGCTGTGGCAGCACCGCACCAAAAATCTCCGAATCCGATATCTTGGCCGCCGAACGCAGCGGCACTTTGGTAACATTATATGCTCAGGTACGTGATGGCACCGGTTTGGGTCAGTCACTAAAACCGGCGGACAAAAGCGCTTATCTTAAGAAAATCGGCGCCCGGTTGGCCAGTCAAACCAGCCAAAAAATTCAGGCTGCCCTGAATCAAAATCGCTTGAGTAACAACATCATTCCCTTGTCTGTGGTGCAAAACCAAAGAAGTCAGGTTGATGTTATGCAAAGCTGGGATAAAGCTGAGTATCAAAGCCTCTTGGCTAAGCTGACTCAAGAATTGTCTGCAACCGAAAAAGCCATTGATGTTAAAAAAGCCGTTTTTGATGCGATTGACAGCAAAGAGGTGGCTAAAAAATACAGCATGATCAGTGAACTCAAAGCCCTGTACGGCAGCACCAAACAAGGGGATTTGAAACAAATCGAAAACCAGCTGTTGTCTGACAACTACGATTTAGTCGAGCAGTACGTCAGCAAGAATGACTTTGACCGTGCCATTAATCAATTGAAAAAGCTGGTCAGTGTTGCGCCGAATTACAAAGACGTGACAAGCAAACTGTCGGCACTCGAAAACACCGCCCTTCGTGAAACTTTCATCAATTATGTGCGTGACGGCGAAACCGAAAAAGCCCGCAGTCTGCTCGACCTGATTGCCAAAGGCCCTTATTTTGGCGATCAGAAAAGCGCCATCATGCCCTCGGCGATAGAACTGGCCAACTACTACATTGCGATGGCTGTTGAAGCGACCGGTGAAGAGAATCTGGTCGATGCTTATCGTTTGTTCACACAAGCCAGAAGTGTCAAATCTTTGTTTGGTATACAGGCTGAAGAAGTGACTCAAGAAACCGATTTCATCGATTTTGTCTACACACTTTATGAAGAGGCTTACAACAAAAACTCCTTTGGTTTGGCGTTGGGTTACCTTTACGTGATTGAAGAGTTACGCCCTGGGTTTCCTGAGCTTGAAACTTTCAAACGCCTGTCAACCGACAACGTGATGGACGAAGCGATTAAACGGGTCAGCACCACTGCCTTTACCGGTGACGAGAACTCGCGTTCATTGGGTCGTTCGGTATCATCCAAAATCACCCAGTTTATTTTTGACACCTTGCCGCAAGATGTACGAGTGGTCGAACGTGAACAGCTTAACGCGGTATTACGTGAACAAGAGATCAGCGCCTTGCAAAAAGGCACTGGCGTGCATATTGATTCTGCCGATTTGTTGATTCAAGGCACCATTTTAGAATCTAATGTTGAAACCACCAAAGATGATTCGAGCAAAAAAATGCGGGTGGTTACAGAACGCAAGGAAGTCTCCAATCCGGCTTATGGTCGCTGGTTAGAAAAGTCCAGCAGTGAACGGGCCAAAGTAACCATGCCACCTCGTACCGTCACCAAAGAAACCAAAGAAGACATCAGCATTAAAGTGACTTATGTGCGTAAAGTGGCTGTTTTGAGTATTTCTTATCGTGTGGTTGATGCTAAATCGGCACGAGTTTTGTATGCCGACTCTGTTCTGGACAAAAAGAAAGAGTCTGACGAAACCACCGAAGGGGTGCAATTGGGCGAGTTCGTATCAGAGTACAAAGTGGCTGAGTTATCGTCTGACTCTGAATTGCTGTCAGATTTAACCGTGACTTTGGCTAAACGAATTGGCTTAAAAGTGGTAGAATTATTAAAAGACCCTGAGATCGACTATCAACGCAACGGTCAAAAATTGTATGACGAGCGTGATTACGTTGCTGCCACACAAGAGATAGCCAAGGCTTTGGTTATGTCTGAGTCGAAAAATAAAGAAACCGCCGCGTTGGCGCAGCTTATACGGGAATATTCGGTTGCTGCCCGACTAGAAAACTAAACCGGGAGTTATTTTGTTTAAACAACTACTCCTTATCGCGTTAACGGCCCTGACCGTTGGCGCGTCTGCCTATACTGCCGGGGCGCAAAGTCAAACCCCGGTTGACACTGTACCCAAAACAAACGAAAGTGCACCACAAACCCAAAAAAGTGAGTCTGAACAAACATCCCCCGCTAAGCTAGAAAAAATACCAGAGCGAAAATACAAAGCCAAAAAGAAAGAAGACGATTCGATTCTTGATTCGGTATCCAAAACCATTGGTGATGCCATTGGTATGTTGTCACTAGACGGACGCACTGAAGGAGACGAAGGCGTGCCGCGCAGAATCGCCGTATTACCGGCTATTGGTGAGGGTGATGATCGTGAACGAGACGATATCAGAACCGTTATTCATAACAACCTTAGTTCGAAAAATTTCGACCTGCTCAAACCCTTTGATATTGACCGTAAACTGGCCGAACTTGAACAGACTGAAGGCAAAAAACACACCGATTACGATCCGATGGTATTGGCACAAAAGCTTCAGGTCGAAGGGCTGATTTTTGTTGATGTGCCACTGGTCGAAAAGGTTTACGCCGCCGCTTATGCCCACTACAAAATTACCATTCGTTTGAGCTTTTTTTCGAGTTTTGACAACAACTTTATTTGGGAAAAAGAAGAAACTATCGCCGAGCGAGAAGGGGGCATCTCACTTAATCCGTTAAGTTTTATCGCTCAGGCTATTTCGTCGGCACAAGTACTGACTGAAGCGGTCAGGCAGACGCTGGTAGATAAATTGGCGCGAATTTTTGCCGCCGAAATACCCTTTCCTATTGGTAAACGCGCCAAAATCAAACCGGTTAGAATTGAACTGGCTTTGTCTAACGAAGGTGATGGACCGTTCAGAGCCGGCGACGAGGTTACCGTGGTCATGCGGGCTGAACCTGGCCTTGCGGCGACCTTTGATATCGGCAACAAATTTGTCGGACTGAGGTTGGCTGAACAAGGTGAAGGCGAATATGTTGGCCGTTATGTGGTTAACGATAACGACAATGCCGATGGTTTGATAGTTAAAATTAACGCCACCCGAATTGACGACAGAGCTGAGATCGCCTGGCGGGTGCCGGGCCGAATCGGCATCGATACCATCGTGCCGGGCGCCATTACCAGCTTAGCGTCTTCGCCGGTCAAAGACGCCATTAAACTAAACTGGCCGAGTGAATCAACCAGCCATGAAACCCTGACTTATCATATCGAAAGAGCCGACCCGCAAACTGGGCTCTACAAAGAAATTGCCGCCATTAACATTCAAGAATACATCGACAGCGATATCGTCGAGGGCAACAACTACCATTATCGCATTTTCGCTCAAGACGAAGCTCGCAACCAAAGCCCCTACGCCAGTATTCAAGTCGCTGCGGTAGGTGTTGGTCCTACTGAAGTCGAAGAGGACATGATTGCCGATACCACCTTTTATGCCGTGGCCAGCCCCTACATCATCGACAAACCTATTCGAGTGTTACGTAATGCTACGCTGACCCTGTCGCCGGGCACCATTATCGAGTTCACGGGTGAAGGCAAACTCGAAGTTTTGGGTCAAATTAAAGGCATGGGCACCAAACAATCCACCATAGCGATTTCGGGCGAGCCTTGGCAATTGCTGTTTTCTAATACCGGCGAGAACCAAAGCCAGTTTAGCTACACCAATTTTGACAACGGCAACATCAGCGTTGACCAGTCAGCGGTCGCTTTTGACAACATCACCTTTAAAAGCATGAAAACAGCCGTAGCGCTGAGCAACAATGGCAACTTGAGCGTTACTCACAGTCAGTTCTTGCAAAACGACATTGCGCTGCTGGTCGAAGATGGTCAGTTGGTTTTAAACGATGTTCGATTTGTCGCCAACAAACAGGCGTGGAAAGTCACCGGCAGACAAGAATATATGGCCACCAAGTTGCGTTTTGAAGACAACGACCTGCATGTGGCCAGTGTAAAAGACATGGTGGTCAAAAATGCCGTGTTTAACGATCTGGATTATCAGGATTTATTGAGCAAACTTGAAGGCCCAGTAAAGGTTGATTTCAGCGGTATTGCCGACAAACATAACCTGCTGAAAACTTGGTTAAAAGACCGTTGGATGATGGTGCTCGATTCGGCCAAAGCCGGTTTGTGGCAAGAAACCCATGATGCGCTGTTGGCACTGCGTAACCATACCCAAGACTCAAGAATGGACGCGTTTGGCGAAACCCTGAACTTTATGACCGGTAAACCCGTCGGTAAGTCAGGTGATTTCATTCTCACGGTGCAGCGTTTTGCCAGACGTAATGAGAATGGGCGATTGTGGGTTCAGGAAGTTAAACTGCCGTATTCAAAAAACACCGTTAACTCCGATGGTTACATTAAAAAGCAGGCCAGCAAAAAGCTCTCGAACAGTTACCTCAAAGCCAATTATCCGAGTTTACGACCCGCCCAGCTGCGCAAATACAAACGCAAAGTTAAAATGGACAAGAATATAGTTGCTTCACAAGTGATTTATGCCACCAAAAAAGGGCTATTTTTGCATGTTTGGTTGGCCAATTACCTGGATATGGACAAGATCAATCGCAGCCTGACCCTGGCTGGTTTAATCAAAAGAGAAAACAGCGAGTTGACCATAGGTTTACTCAGCCAGACCGATGTATTTGAATTTGAAGAGCTGATAGTTAAGGCGCTAAAAAAGCAGGGCATTAAATACATTTCGTTGGGGACCGGCAGCTATGGTAAACCGGCACAGTTAAAGGCTCAGAAAATGGGGGCCAATATCGTGCTTGAAACCGCAGTGATGGTGGATTCAACCCAATCAGGTATCAGCAAAAACCTTAAGATGGTGGATGTTAACCTGGTACTCGATTTGTATGACGTAGAAACCAACAGCACGCTGGACCACCTCACCGCATCGGCAAATGCCGCCGGGTTTAAACAGCGAGAAATCGTCAACAAGGCCGTCATAGAGTCGTACGGCACGGTAGAGTCAAAATTACTGGCGGCGTTGTGGTCGGCAGATGACGTGGTGGTTGAACACAAAAAAGAACGATTAAAGCGCGAAAAAATCGCCAAAGCCAAGGCTGACAAAGAGCGCAAGGCTCGTGCCCGGAAAGAGAAAAAACGGCTCGCCAAAGAAAAGGCTGCCTCAGAAGAAAAGGCGCGTTTGGCTCGCGTGCAAGCCGCCAAAGACAAAGCTGAAGCGCAACAACGGCTGGCCAAACAAAAAGCGGCGCAAGACAAAGCCGAGCGTCTAGCCAAGGAAAAAGCCAAGGCGGATGCCGAAAAAGCCAAATTGGCACGGACTAAACAGACCCCACCCGAGGGTTCTGGTCAAAAGCAACAAAACGGCACAGTCAACGATATCGAACCGTAGAAAAACTAACCATTCAAAACCACATAGATAGGGTGTATTGCATAAACAATGTATACTGCCACGCTCACGCTCCCTTCATCGAATTCAAAGGTAACCAAACCATGCTAAAGCAAGCCATGATCGACTCCCTTAATGTACAGATCAACCTGGAATTTTATTCCTCCAACTTGTATTTGCAAATGAGCGCTTGGTGCGAAAACAATGGTTTTGAAGGCGCTGCCGAATTTATGCGCAAGCACGCGGTAGAAGAAATGGAGCACATGAACCGTTTGTTCACCTACGTCAGCGAAACCGGTGCCATGCCCTTGCTCGGCTCTATTGCTGCGCCTCCGACTGACTACGAATGTCTGTCGGAAATATTTCAGCAAACCTATGACCATGAGTGTGAAGTCACCGAAGCCATCAACAAATTGGCGCACATTGCTTTTACCAGCCAAGACTATTCAACCTTTAACTTTTTGCAATGGTATGTGTCTGAGCAGCACGAAGAAGAGAAGTTGTTCAAAGGCATACTCGACAAAATCGAACTGGTGGGCAGCGATGGCAAAGCCTTGTTCTTCATTGATAAAGACTTGGCTGAAATGGCCAAATCGGGTGGCGGAAGCATCATGACAGCACCAGCCGAATAGATCTGCTTCGCATTTCTATGTGAAGCCACGCGTGGCTTGTTTAAAAGATTGTTTAAAAAGATTGGTGAAAGTATGGTTTTAGCATACAGATTACCAATGAACGTTGTATAAAGAGATAGAATCTAAATGTCATCATGGGACGTTATCATCATCGGCGCAGGTGCTGCCGGTTTGATGTGTGCAATAGAGGCAGGCAACAGAGGCCGAAAGGTGCTGGTGCTCGATCATGCCAAGCGGGTAGGGCAAAAGATCATTATGTCGGGTGGCGGTCGTTGTAACTTCACCAACATGTACACCGAGCCGCAAAACTTTTTGTCAGATAACGCCCATTTTGTTAAATCTGCGCTAAAAAGATACACCCAGTGGGACTTTTTGGCGATGGTCGAAAAGCACAAAATCGACTACCACGAGCGCAGCCACGGCCAATACTTTTGCCTCGACAGCGCCAAACAAATCGTCCAAATGCTGCTCGACGAATGCCAACAAGCCAAGGTGACCGTAAAGCTGCGAACCGACATCTTGAAAATAGAAAAGCAAGATGATTCGTTTGCACTAAACACCACATCAGGTGATTTACAGTGCGAATCGCTAGTCGTCGCAACTGGCGGCCTGTCGATGCCAAAAATAGGCGCAACGCCTTACGGTTACAAAGTCGCAGAACAGTTCGACCTAGAAGTTCTAAAGACCACCGCAGGGCTGGTACCATTCACTCTGCACACGCAAGACAAAGAATGGCTGTCGCCGCTGTCAGGCATCTCGCTTGACTGCGAGGCAACCTGCAATGGCACTACCTTCAAAGAAGCCATGTTATTCACCCACAGGGGCCTAAGCGGCCCGGTGGTACTGCAAATCTCCAACTTTTGGACCCCAGGCGACGAAGTCGTCTTCAACCTACTGCCCGATATGGATTTGGCACAAGCGTTAAGCCAAGCAAACCCCGGCCAAGAACTCAAAACCATATTGGCCCAATGGCTACCAAAACGCTTTATCACCCAAGTGCTAGAAGCCAAACATCTTCAAAGCAAACCGTTAAAACAATACAACCACAAAGAACTGCAAGAAGTCTGCGATTACTTTCATCAATGGAAAATCAAACCCAACGGCACCGAAGGGTATCGCACCGCTGAGGTGACGCTTGGTGGGATAAACTCTGATGAACTGTCGTCAAAAACCTTAGAAACCAAAAAGGTCAAAGGGCTATATTTTGTTGGTGAAGTGGTTGATGTTACCGGTTGGTTAGGCGGGTTTAATTTCCAATGGGCTTGGGCAAGTGGCTGG
>JABSOG010000383.1 GCA_013216025.1 Algicola sp.
AGACTAAAATCGCCGGGGCCTTTGGTAGATGACAGATTGGCCAATAACCCTTTTCCTGTTTTGGCGGTGCAATAGGCATTGGCGCCAACCAATATAAGGCCCGGCGCGCCTAGGGCCAGTCTTGCCATACAATTTCATTCAGCAACGAAACAACTGCATCGGTGACAATTTGGCAGTGTATATTTTCAGTTTTATCGGCTTATGCCGCACCAGTCGCCATTCATTGCAACCCGATATCAAATAATACTATTCCCCTTTTTATACTTGTTAATACTTCGACAATTCAGTCCAACCTGATCAACTTATTTAGTCGTTTTCATGTAGCTCAAAAGAAAAGTGGAGGGCAACTTGGTCTATATTATTGACCACAATTTTAGACCTTAATATGGCGGTGTAGATATATGGCTTGCAAACACATATTGGGCTACTGCTTGCACCATTTAAAAATCAATCGGCCATGACAATCTAGTCGTTTAGCTCGCTCTTAATCCCTATTAAAGTCGGAGCAATGTATTTTTTACATCATTGTCAACATTCTTTAATTTTTGTTCTAGAGAAAATTGTAGTCTTTGGTTTTAAAACTATTTAATGTCTTTTTTTGATGATACGGCTTGTGTTTAGGGAATTTTGTTTCTAATGTATAGTAACTCCATCAAAGTTAGCAAAGTTAGGTATAAATGTTAAGCCAACAAGAAGAAGAAAAGGCAACAGAAAAACTCAAACATAAATACAAAAGGATTTCCCATCAAGAGAATTTTATTCCTTTTGGTATTTATTCCAAAGATAAAGTGGCTGAAGAAAAAGCTAGTAACGTTTTTGTTGGTCGTGAGTTTGAGCGAGCAAATTTAATTCAAAAGCTATTAACATCAGGTCGACAGGCTGCTTTTTTGGTCACCGGTGCCAGAGGGGCTGGTAAAACCAGTTTCGTAGATTATTGCATGAAAGAATATAAGAGATCATATTCTCTGCGCTTTATGCGAAGCAATGTCGGTAAATTGGTTTCTGATTACCTCGTCATTCTGATTTCGGCGTTTATCGCATTATCTATACCAGTGCTTATCGCACAAATCCTAATTGCTCAAAACAAGAGTGGCCCATTTGGTACTGAATTTGCGATTTTGTTGTCTCTCATTTTGATATGGCCTATTTTTTTGAGCCTGAAGACGTGGCGAAGTTACTATTTGATAAAAAACATACGGAGACCGGATCATTTAGACGAGATAAGTATTGGCGAAATCAATGTGAAAGTGTTTTTTACTGTATTGATTACAACGGTTATTTTTGCAATAGCAGCCTTAATTTTAAATCCTGTATTTGCATGGTTAGAAGATGTACTCTCATCAAAAAACGTCGAGATTTTTACAAAATACCTTGCTTCGAATGCATTTAGCTTAGACGATAATCATTTTGCTCTTTGGTTGTTGGCTGGCGCGATCTTTCTAATGACTTGTTTCTTTACTACAGCTCAAGTTCATGATGTAGCCATAGAAAACAAGGCGATAAGCAATGAGCCAAAAATCGCATTACTGTTTAGCATCCCATTGGGCATGCAAATAATACTATTATCCCTATTTATTTGGGTCTTGAATCTGGCAGATCTATATATTCCAGCGGCATTTGGGTTTAATTTATTATTGTGTGGTGCCTTTTCGATGATTCTTGTTTCCCCTCATCGAGTCAAAGCACATCCAAAGCTCCTTGTTTGGCTGTTTCGCTTGATGACTTTTATAGGTTTCTTAGCACCGCTATCTGGCATTTGCTGGGGTGTATACAAAGAGGCAGGAATTAATCCACCAGACAGTCTAGATGTCTATAAACTAGTCGGCGCAATTGTCATTTACTGCGTTATTGTTGGCATTTTAGTTAGAATTTTTTACCCATGGATTCTTCAGCAATTCGTTGTCAAAGCGCCAAGTTATAACAAACCTCGACACTTGGCCAGGTTTCATCATACTCGGGAGTGTGGGTTGGTTAAGGTGAAAGCTTACTTTCTCAATATGTTCAGTTTTTTACTCGTCTATTGTGTGGTCAAACAAATCGAACTCTCCTATTTTCAGTCCCTAGAACTGAATACTGGCCTAATTATTACAGTACTATCTTTATTTATTTTGGTCTTTCTGGCCTATCTTGAATATGACTGGATTATCAGACCAAGTCGATTGATGACCCAAGAGGCTTCGCTAGATAAATATGAAATGGCTGATGGCCAGAATATCTACCTAAAAAACAAAATATCAAAAGGAGAAACCAAACTTCAAAGAACACTTGAGGAACAACGGGTTATTGGTAGAGATAGTTATAGAATACTGGCTGAACAAACCATACCACACGCTTTGCTTGAGTTTTGGCTACCGGTTTTCTCAATAAAAATCAATCTTGGCTTTGACGTCGTTGACCATAAAACCATCATTGGAGCCATGCTGACAGGCATAAAAAAGGAGTACTCAAAAAGTTTCGTCTCAAGCGCTTCAAGTCGAGTAATGTCTTATTACTTGGTGTTCTCTTTTCTGTTTTTATGGTTGGTATTTAATGTCTCTTCCATATTTTTCGATTTGCCTGACACCGTTCAAAAAGATGGTGACAAACATTCGTTGGCTGTTGATTTATTGCAAGAAACCAATCTAGACGTTCTGCTCCCTTTGCTGTATCAGGACTTGTGGTTTTTATCTGCCAAGTCAAGCTCGAATTCAAAACATTTGTTAGGCAGCAATAGGCATAAAGTTAAATGCGATTTAAAAAGCGCCTTTCAAACTGATTCAATCAAAAATTTAACAACGCCTTCAGAAATAACAAGAGCAACCGTCCAAAGGCTCAAAACAGCGAGCGAAAAGAGTTCTGAGGAGTCTATGTATCACTGCAATTTTGCGATTCCAAAAAGTGATGAAGGCTTTTACCTATATATTTATCATTTGATAATCGCTTTTATCATGCTGCTATCCTTCAAACGTTTTTTTCGAAACAGGCCGCTGTTGCCCTTCAAAAACAACTTAACCAAAATAAATGCGTTACTTAATGAATTATCCAATACAGTAGAAAAAAAACGCAAAAGCGAACCATGGAAATTTTCAAACCTATTTACGCCATTGGTGGCAGATAATCAAAAAGAATATACCCACACCAGTCAGCCAATTGATTCTCGAACGATAGAATTGAAATTTGTTACTTTACTTAACGACTTGCAACAGACTCAGCTTAAATTGTCGGGGATGTTATTTAGCCTGCCAAATCCAGAAATCACTTTTGTTTTTGATGAGCTAGATAAACTGGTTGATAAAAGTGGCTCGGTTGAGCGAGAAAATATACCACGATTTAGAGACTCGGTTAATGTTAATGCCAGTAAACGCCACATCTTGATTCAAAAATTGATGTCCGACATGAAAAATATCATCAGTTCAGCACCAGCCAAGTTTATTTTTATTGGCGGCAGAGATTTACAAGACAGTTGGTTGGCTGATCAAACAGCAAGAACACCGTTACTGACCAGTATTTTTGATGGTGTCATCTATTTACCCTCCCTTTTGCTCAATGGTGATGCATTGACAAACAAACGAATAACCGACCCCTTGTACACGTATTTTTATCTCCAACATCGCCGGGCCAAACAACTTTTCGACTCTTGGAATAATGCCTACAACAGCAGTTCTCCAATCAATACTGTTACTTTGCGTAAAGACATGGAGTATTGCCCCACCAAAATATCAATCGAAAAAATAAAACATCGACTTTTTAGCTGCGATGAAGAAACAAAGTTTGGTATGTATAGGATAACAACCCATGTAGACGGCAAATATTTGTCAGTTGTTGATCCCCGATACTACCGCCATTTTCTGGCTAACTTCATTAATTTTTTGGCTTACCGTAGTCAAGGGAACCCGAAAAAACTGCATGAACTTTTTGGTTCTCTAATTCACTCTGAAAGTCGTGTTTTTTCAACAAAAATCCACAACACTAAAACAGCTGAGGGCCATGTTGATGAATCGTTAAATTGTCAAAACGTACTGCACTTTACGGATATCAATATCGCCCGTATTCAATTTATCAGCAATCTGTTTGAACAGTTTCAGCATTATTTTCATGAATCATTGGCGGGTCGCGACGATAAAGTCGTAACATCCATTTTTTACTTATCCGATTTTTTGCTCAAATTCCATAAAAGAGCGTTTGCTTGGGACAGCCTAGAAAAAATCGATGAAATGGCCGATATCAACCGCGCACCAGATATTAGGACAATCTTGCAGCAAATGGTGAATGCCTGTGCTCCCCAGTTTTTCCATCAGGTGCTCAACGGTATGTATGTGTTTCGTTTTCGCAGTGAAATGGCCAACGAAATTTCTTATATATCGAGGTTTTCGCCGATTGAGATGGCAGCGTTTAACTTTACACTTGATGAATCAACACCGCTCAAAGAACTCTATATTAACAAGCTAAAAGATGGTGGAAGTGGCGAACCTTCACTGATTGCTAGTCTTGGTGAACTGTATGAATACGATGAAGAATTTGATTCAGCTCGTAAAGAGTACACCCGGGCTTTGGAGAATATCGATGCGCAACTCCTTAAACAAATCAGTAGTTCAAACGAGGCTGCGACAACTAAAAACAAATCTGAAGATTCAAAGCCTCGTGATCATCTTTCGGTTGTTTTTGACATATTAAAAGGTGACAACTATGAGATCTGTCAATATTTTAGTTCGTGGGCAGTCTTTCGATTACGCATAATGTTACAGGTTGGGATGACCTACGAACAATCAAAAAATTTGGAGAGAGCGCAAATGCAATACAGTGATGCTGATAATTTCGCACAGCGAATTATCTTGTCATTAACACAACCCACAAGGATTTGGAACGAGGTAAAGAAAAAAAACAGTGAACACAAAGACAGCAAAAAAGACCCAAATGTACTGACCATGTCGTCTAACAATGCCTTACATATTCTTAAGCACTTTAACTTGTTATTCCAACCCTTTTTCGCAAAGGCATGGGTTGCCGAAAAACTGGAAGGATCGGTCGATACCAGTATCGACATCGTTGAAAAAAGCATTGATTTTTTCAGGCATATTTTACCCTTTGAATACAATAAAGAGAATATATCTTCAACAGAGACAAGCAACAGTAACTTGTTTCTTGTGATGTCTGAATTACACAATAAAACAGGTGACTTGTGCTTTTTCAAAGGTATGTCGATAGATACTAATGTGAATAAAGTCCCCGACGTTGATGACCAATTACATATGGGCTATCTATACCAAGCTCACTATCATTATGCTGTCAGTTTGCACGAAATCAGGGCCTACGTGCAATACCGTATAAGTAATGCGGCCAAAAAGTTTGGTGCTGATATGGATAAAGTAGAAAAGACAAACAAGCTGACTACAAAAAGCAAATTTGTACTCTTTGGCAGCACTTCTTACCCTTCCTTTGTCTATACAACACTGGCCAGTAATTTTTCTGATATATCGGAAGCGACACTTGCCAGGATTGACAGTAATCAGTTGCTATTACAAGGTGACGGCAAAGATGAAATCGAATACGATTCAGTGGCAGGACTTGAAAGAGAATTCAAAAGAATGAACAAGGGTTTACAGACCTTTATTGCGATGGATAGTG
The DNA here is from genome assembly GCA_013216025.1 of Algicola sp. Taxonomy (GTDB): domain Bacteria; phylum Pseudomonadota; class Gammaproteobacteria; order Enterobacterales; family Alteromonadaceae; genus JABSOG01. Next base: position 5,605 of record JABSOG010000383.1, read on the forward strand.
AAATTAATGCGAAAAATGAGCTCTGGGATGAATGGTTCGGTGTAACACACCCAAGAGAATCAAGCGATGGCAAAGATATAAACGGTAGTAAAGTTGATGTTCTAAATGACGATAGTCCTTATGGTCATTCAAACCCAATAATGAAAAAGGATCCAGAAACAGGCAGGTTATTGACATTCAAAAAATTCAGACACTCTAACCTGCAAAAGTTTTTTGCATACCTGATATTCACCGATAACGCCTTTCATTACTTGGTGCATGGTGGTTATGTTGAAGATGCCAACAACGAATATTTGAAGTCGATTAGGACGATTGGCCGATTTTTGTTATGGCACAAACTAAACCCCTTATCAGGTGTCAGCATTAAAATGAGCAAAGCAGAAATTAATAAAATTGCTGCAGAAAAAAAAGTCAGTCAATTAAAAGTGTCGGCAAAAGCAGCAAGCTTGCAATTAAAATTGGCAATGCAACAATCCAACTATTCGCTTAAATCCGCATCAGAAGTTCTAGTTAACGCATGGGCGTCGGTTGAAAGCGCATGGGATAAAGTGGCTCAGGCAATAGCTAAGGCAAATAATCTAACTAAAGCAGTACAAGTTGAACGGGACAAGGCGAAGCTTCAGCAGAAAAAGGCTGCAATTGAGCAGAAAAAGGCTGAATGTGTCCAGAGGTTCTTACTTGAAAAAGCGGTAATTCGATTAACATATGTGCTCACTCGGATTTCCATGCTAAGCAGCAGAATCAATAGGCTGCACCGCTCAACAGACGAAAGCAATGTGCTCTTATCAAATCAAGAAGTTGTGATTGTCAGGTCGATAGCATCCACTGTGATGTTAACCAAGGGATTGATAGACAAAGGAAGCACCCTAGCTTCAAAATACAAAACGCTAATAAAAGAAGCGATGAAATTTCTCGACAGCGCTGTGTTAATAAATCAGTTTAAAAGCGATAATAGCTATGCACAAAATATTGATACGGCCCATGAGATATTGGAAGAGTTAGTCATGGTATATCGGTACCCAATACTCAATCGATTAGAAACGTTAAACACGCTGCTATGCCACAAAATCATTGGCGCGAACAACGCAAGGAAAACGATAAAATTGGCTCCGGATGCTGAAAAAGATCGGTTCGAAGAGCAATTAACTCAATTGCATGAGCGAGCAGAAGAGTTAAGAGATTTACAGCAAAAATATGATGCACCTATGCACTTTCCTGAATTACTGACCGGCATTACATTCTACTCATTAGGCAAACTATTTCATGAATATGATAAGAATGGCACTGCAGGACAAAGGAAGAAAAGCGCCTATTGGCTCAAACAAGCCAATCATAACTTTTACTTTAGTCATCAAAGCATCACAATGCGGCGCCGATATTATGAAAATATCAGTAACCTATATTACCTATATGATGATTTTAACGACAGGCAAAGGCATTACAATCATGCGATTCAAATGTTCGGCTCACATTTGGCGGCAAAATATACGGACGAAATAAAAGTAATTTTGAAGCAGCAAGGTAGCGTCGGAGTTTAAATGAGATTGGTGTGACGACACCAATCAATTTATTGAGTATTAACAATTTTCATGGCAGGCAAGCGTTGAGGGATGGCCCCTACGTTGCCCTTTTAATACACCTGCCACTAAGCCTTAGCAGTATCTACAGTCTGGGCCGTATCGGCGTTTTCAACCTTCTCCTCATCATCCGCACTCTGCGCAGCAGCAACGGTTTGCTCATGATAAATATCTTCAACATCTTCAACAATGCCCTCGACAATCACGTCGAGTTCGCCGCCTTTATTAATCGCTTCTGCTACTTCTTCTCGCAGACTAAAATCGCCGGGGCCTTTGGTAGATGACAGATTGGCCAATAACCCTTTTCCTGTTTTGGCGGTGCAATAGGC
>JABSOG010000384.1 GCA_013216025.1 Algicola sp.
CTGGCTTTGCCATCATTAAAATTGCTTCAAGTTAGTCAAGATGCGATAAAAAGTGAGGGCATTATTAAACAGTTGCGAGAACGAGGGGTTAGAATAGTTATAAGCCATTAAAGGTGGCATAAACGGATAAATCATAAATGAGGAACTATCTGAGAGTGGAATCGATTATAGTCTTTATTTAATATCGCAGCTTTATTTTGTTCTCTTCACAATCCCTGAATCTATCAGCCGCATAGGCCAAACAGGCAAGAAAATCTTCATCAGTGATTTTTGGAAAATCACCGATGATTTCGTCATAGACCATGCCATCAGCCAACATATTTAAGTCACCGAACTGGCCATTTTACGCCTACCCGCCAACACCGGCTTTTTCCACTGATTAACCACATTGCCCAGCACCACTAAAGCTAATCCTGTCGCTGAATACATAGTCCATTGATAATCTTCAAAAATACTCGACACGATTAACGCCACTATCGGGGTTATTACCAGTAAATAAGCGGCGTTGTTTGCGCCTATTCTATCTACCAATACCAAATAAGCAGTAAAGCCAATGATTGATGCTGGGATGGCTAAATACAACAAACTACTGATATAACGCGGATCGGTGCTGATTGTAAAAGTGGACCCTTTAAACAGTATCATCACCAATAAAGCGATGCAGCCGTAAATCATCGCGTAGCTGGTGGCTGTAAAGGGCAGAATGTTGTTGCGGGTGTTGCGAATGCTGACCATGTTGCCCATCGAAAAAAACCAAGACCCGAGCAATGCATACATCAAACCGATTAATACCTGGGATGACCAGTCGGTTTGAAGCAAATCGCCACCGAACAACAAACAGATGCCGCTCAAACCAATCGCCACGCTTAACCAAAAGTTGCTGCTGGTCGGCGTTTTGTAAATCAATCGGCCATGAATGGCGTTTAAGATTGGTACCGTTGCCATCACCACAGCAACCAACCCACTGGCGATATAGGTGGTGGCATTGTAAAAGGCGATAAAATTGCAGCTGAATAGGCAAAGGCCCTGCAAAGCAAAATACCATTGGTCGCGGCGGTTGACCGGTTGAAGTTTGTTGAATACTTTGCCAAGAATAAACATGACAATGGCTGCAATAACAAAGCGATAAAAAATGGAAACTTCGGTTGGCACATCACCACTTTGCCATTTAATGGCGATCCACGAAGTGCCCCAAACGAATATCATCAATATATATAAAAAGGCGGTCATATCAATCTCCAATAGGTTGTTGAGGTATATTATCCTTCATATATAGGTGCATTGCTGTCACACGTTTGTTAAAACTCTCACAATATTGCGGTATTAATGAAGGCCTGTTATTGAGTGTCACTGCTATGCCGGGTAAGCTGGCAGGATAATCATTCTATGACAGTGTTGATGAAAGATACCCATCCCAAACCCATTAGCTTCGAACAGTCGCGCAAAATCTGCTTTCGCCAGAAATCACTGAGCGCGGGATTGTCGTGGGCGCACTATCAAAATGAAGATGAGCACTTGGTGTACGATAACCAAAAACAACATACCTTGAGTTTGTATCTTTCGGGTGGTTTTCAAACCCACCGTACAGATATTCAGTCGGGTTTTGGCGCGCCCGGTCGTTTTTGCCTGATGCCCAAAGGCTGCGAAAGTCGCTGGCAGGTAGGTACCGTGCAGCAAATGATGCATTTGTATTTCGACGAGCAGTACTTGAAGCAATTGGCGTTAACGACATTTGATATAGATCCCAGAACTTTGCAGCTGCCAGAGCTGACCTTTTTTGAAAGTGCTGGGCTTGAGGCGATGATCCGCCATCAAATGGCTGCCGTGGATTGGCAGGCTGACGAAAACCAACTGTTGATGGAACAACTGACCAACACCATTTTGGTGTCGATGCTGCAAAACCAACAGATAAGCCAGTTTTCAACCAAGGTTAAAGGGGGGTTGGCACCGAGAGTTCAAGCGCAGGTGTGTGACTTTATTCATGCCAATTTTCAGCGCCAAATCTTTTTGGCCGAGTTGGCACAAATCGCCCAATTGAGTGAGTATCATTTTTGCCGAATGTTTAAAGAAAACATGGCGCAAACCCCACAAGAATATTTAACCAAGGTGAGGATTGAGCAGGTCAAACACTTGTGCCAAACAACGACAAGTGCGCTGTCAGAAATCGCTTTGCGCTGTGGTTTTGCTAATCAAAGCCATATGGGGCGTTATTTTAAAAAATTGGTGGGCATTAGTCCAAGTGGTTATCGAAAGCGTTTATTTGAGTGAGAGGTGTCAAAACAGCACACCCATTTAAACAACCCAACCTTCGCAAGGTTATACAGACAATTTGCATATCCTGCGCCGTCCTATCTCCTGCATCCATGCCCATATTTCACTTCGTTGTTACATGGCCCTAATCCGCAGTTTAGCCCAAGTTCGTGACTTTGATTTAACTTATGCTTGCATTTCATACAGTTGAGGTTTTTAAACCACTAAAATTATAAGGATAAATTGTGATTGACGATTGCATTATAGGGGGACACCTAGCGTGATAGTTGCTGAAATTCGGGGTGCTATGGCTTGTTTGGGTAAACATAGAGACCGGTATAATTGTAAGTTACCTAAAAAGATACCACATGGCCTGCCAACGCCGAACGATAGGAGGAGACCGCATTGATTAGTGTCATCGAGAGTAACATCATCGGTCAGTCGGCATCGATTACCCAAGTAAGAGCGCTGATTAAAATTAATGCCCAATATCCAGCACCAGTTTTGATTACGGGTGAAACGGGGACTGGTAAAGAATTGGCTGCCAGAGGATTACATTACAGTGGCGTTTTTGCCAATAAACCTTTTATTGCGGTTAACTGCTCGACCTTTACCGATGAGTTGTTTGCCAGTGAATTGTTTGGTTACAAAAAAGGGGCATTTACTGATGCCAAAACCGATAAAGAGGGGTTGCTTAAAGCCGCTTGTGGCGGTTCTATGTTTCTGGATGAAATTGACAGCCTGTCACTTAAGTCACAAGCCGCGTTGTTAAGATTATTGCAAGAATCTGAATACAGGCCGATAGGCTCGTCTGTGGTCATTAAGGCCAACGTCAGAGTGATCGCTGCCGCCAATTGTGATTTGACACACCAGATCCGCTCGGGAGCGTTTCGTCAGGATCTGTATTTTCGGCTGTTTATTCTCACGGTTAGAATGCCGCCGTTAAGAGAAAGAAAAGAAGACCTGCCTCAACTTATCGAGTTTTTTATCGCCAAGCTCAACAGCCAATACTCACTGAAGCGGACGGGTATTTGTGCCAGGTTAATGGATAAATTGCAACAACACGATTGGCCCGGCAATGTGCGGGAGTTGGAAAATACCATTCACCGTCATTATTTAATGGCCGGTGGCGCGCTGCTCAGTGACAACTGTGCAATAGATATTGATCCCCGGGCAGCAACAACAGCAAATACCCTGTCAGGTACAGCTACCGATGTGGATGCAGCTGATTGGCAAGCCGCCACTCATAAACCCCAACAGATGGTTACAGGGGAGGGGACAAATGCGCTTGAAATAAACAGCTGCAATGACGAGTCATCACTGGATTTTGTTTACGCCAAGCGCAAGGCTGTCGAGGCATTTGAAGCCCGTTTCGTGTCGAATTTGATGCACCATGCCAAAGGCAACGTGACCAAAGCAGCCAGCCTGTGCGGCAAAGAACGCAGGGCTTTCGGCAAGCTGGTGAAAAAATACAATATCAACCGCGCAAACTTGCAATTGGGCTAATTTGGCGGGCTTTTACCCCTGATGTTTGCTGGACGTAATATCACCCAACATCAGGGTACCATATCACCCAACAGGGTATTTTACATCCCACCTCAAATCCCTTAAAAATCAACAAGATAAAAAATAAACCCTTTAAATTCAATGTTTTATCAATAACATTAAATCAAAAAATAGCTGGCATTCATTGTGCAATCCCTAGGTTTCTTGAACGTTATGAAGAGAGCTCAATGAGTATTAGTTACCATTATGAGACAGATGTTGTCAGGCTGATTAAAAACTATCTGCAACAACACCCGCATAGCGAGGACACCATTGTCGGCATAACACAATGGTGGGTCAAACAACAACAGTTTGCCGATTCGATGGTCGCCGTCGATAACGCGCTGAAGGTGCTGGCCTTGCAGGGGGATATCAGTTCTGTCAAACGGAATAATGAAACGTATTACCGGTTAACTAAAAATCGGTAACCGTAGCTTGTTAAATTATAAACAAACTTGTGAATTGGAGTTTAATTTTGGAAAGTAATCAAAAGAAATTATCCAGGGTCAGATCACCCAGGGTGCACATCACTTACGATGTCGAAATCGGTGATGCCATGGTGAAACGGGAACTGCCATTGATGGTCGGCGTCCTTGCCGACTTGTCGGGTAAACCCAAAGAGGTATTGCCACCGATAAAAGAACGGCCGTTTGTGGTTATCGACCGAGATAACTTTGACAACGTGATGAACGGTTGCGGTGTGCGGCTGGCTTTTAGCGTCGAAAATGTCCTGTCTGAAGTAAAAGGGGAAAAAACCAACCTAGAGTTGCTGTTTAACAGTATTGAAGATTTTACCCCGTTGAACCTGGTCAAACAGATACCATTGACCAATGCGCTTTATCAATCCCGCAGCCGTATTCGCGATTTTATTGCCAAACTCGATGGCAATGATCCACTGGACGGCATATTGACTGAAGTGCTGGCCGATGAGGCGATGCAAACCGATTTGATTGGGGTGTATAGCGAAGCTGAAGATTGGTCGGCGGTAGAACCCAGCGAGCTTGTCACCCGCATGCTCACCGAAGGTCGGATGGCGCTGGACGAAAGTCAGACATCCTATGCACTGACGTTAATTGGCGAATTTGCCACCTCGATTTTGGCTGATGGCGCACAGACTCAGGCAACCTATGCCTGCGACCGAATGAGTGACAAAATTTCGTTGATTGACAGTTTATTGACCCGGCAGATTAACCTGGTGATGCATCATGCGGATTTTCAGCAACTTGAAGCCACCTGGCGGGGACTGCACTTTTTGGTGATGAACACCGAAACCGGGGAAAATCTCAAGCTCAGGGTGCTCAATGTGTCTAAAGCCGATTTGCTTAAAGACCTGCAAAAAGCGGTGGAATTTGATCAAAGTGCGCTGTTTAAAAAAGTCTACGAAGACGAGTTTGGCACCTATGGCGGCGACCCATTCAGCTTTTTGGTCGGCGATTATGAATTTGGTCGTCATCCGGAAGATATTGAACTGCTGGAAAAAATTTCCGGGGTGGCCGCCGCGGCCCATGCACCGTTTATTTCATCTGCTTATTCAAAACTATTTGATATGGAAGATTTCTTTAGCCTGCAACAGCCAAGGGATTTGACCAAAGTCTTTGAAAGTGCCGAGTTAATCAAATGGCGCAGTTTCAGGGGCAGCGAGGATTCGCGTTATGTCACCCTAACGCTGCCTAAAGTGTTGTTGCGTTTGCCTTATGGACCGGAAACGGTCGTCGCTGAAGGATTTGATTTTCTTGAAGATGTTGATGGCACCAATGCCAAAAAATACCTGTGGGGAAATCCGGCCTACATCCTCGGCCAGCGTATCACCAATGCTTTTTCACAATATGGTTGGCTGGCTGCTATTCGCGGCGTAGAAGGGGGCGGATTGGTTGAGGGATTACCGGCACATACCTTTAAAACGGCGGCCGGGGATATCAAGTTGACTTGTCCGACCCAGGTTTCCATCACCGACCGGCGTGAAAAAGAACTCAATGATTTGGGTTTCATGGCGATTTTACATTGCAAAGGATCTGACAAAGCGGCCTTTTTTGGCGGTCAAACCACCGGGCAGCCACAAAAATACAATACTGATGCCGCCAACGCCAATGCTCGCATTTCCACCATGTTGCCGTATGTCCTTAATGCCTCGCGTTTTGCCCATTACATTAAGGTGATCATGCGCGACAAAATCGGCAGTTTTACCACCAAAGAAAATGTCTCTGATTACCTTAATAACTGGATTGGTAATTATGTGCTGGTCGATGATTCGGCACCGCAAGAAATGAAAGCCAGTTACCCGTTACGTGACTCGCGTATTGAGGTCACCGATGTACCGGGCAAGCCGGGCAGTTATCGCTCAGTTGTTTTCTTGCGGCCACATTTTCAGCTTGAAGAGTTAACAACGTCAATTCGACTGGTGGCCGAGTTGCCATAACGGTGGGCCCGGTAGTGATATAAATCATGGCTAATGTCATTTGTTACCGAATATAATTTCGGAGAAACTATTAGAGAGAACAATTATGGATTTAATCTTATTACAATTTGGTTCGGCTGTTTTTACCAAGTCGGATGGTAAGTTGGCTGGAATATCTGGGGCTTCACTCATTGATGGCGAGGAAGGCCCGAACTGGAATACGTATGAAGATCCTAGTTTTGACGCTAGTAAGAATATTGAATTAGTGTCAATTAACCAGGGCATACAGCAACAGGTTACTACGGATGTCAGTAACAGTTCGCGGACCTCCGGGAGACCGATAATAACCGACTTTACCTGTGTCAAATATGTTGACATAACATCACCAAAAATGTATGACCATTGTCTAAGGGCCAAGCCGATTGATATAGGCATGTTAGAGCCAACGGTCATCCGTGTATTGCGTAATTCTGGTGACCGTCTCAATGAAATTATGCGTTTTGAGCTGAGGTTCGCAATAATCAGTGAAATTCAGTTCCAGTCGCACCCCAATGATATGTCCACCGAGCAATTCAAGCTCAACTTTACTGAAATAACCTGGCGCCACCAAGTTCAGGGGGCTAGCGTTATCAACAAAGGTTTCTCTGCTGCTGGTTGGAGCATCGCCAAAAACCGTCCTATTGGTTCATTGTCCGATTAAATGGGCAAAACACTGTTTGAAAAACTCACCTGTGTTGGTGAGTCCATTACTCTACAACAGTCGGTGACGGACAATATAAACCGGATCCTCAACTGCGGCGGGGTTCTTGATGCTGTCGACAACGGTGAGTCGGGTGGGGTGGTGTTGAACAGTATTTATCGAAATGGGCTGGCGGCTGTCGTCGACCAGCCTTCGGTAAACTCGGCACAGCAGGATCAATATCGGGCAAATTTGGTCAAACTGCTGTTGCAGTTTGAACCGAGGTTAAAAAGTGTCAGCGTCAACCATTTTATCAATCAGGGCTTACAGTCAGTTTGCAGCCTAAAGATAGAATTGAGCTGCGGTGAATTCGAACAGGAATTTGTGTTTAAACAGGTTGTTTAACGCCTAACAGGAGCCAATGTGGCGAGTCAATACGAGTACTTTCAACAGGAAATGCGCTTTTTGCGTCAATCCGTAGAAGCTTTTAGTCAGACCTATCCGCAAGTGGCGTCAGAGCTGAAGCTAAGTGCCGGGCGTTCTTCTGATCCCCATGTTGAGCAGTTGCTGCAATCGTTTGCCTTTATGACCGGGCA
>JABSOG010000385.1 GCA_013216025.1 Algicola sp.
AATAAGCGAAGGCTGTTGTAGCAAGCTACTGACATAAGGCTTTGGGGTGTACTCTTCAACGATAGCGTGCGCATTGGTGCCGCCAATGCCAAAGGAGCTAACCGCTGCTCTTCTGGGTAGGTAGTCGGTATTCCAGTCCTGTAAGCTGTCGACAATATAAAATGGCGATTGCTGCAAATTAATTTGTGAATTAGGCTGAGAATAATGCAGGGTGGCCGGGATTTTTTTGTGATAAATAGATAGCGATGTCTTAATCAAACCGGTAAGGCCCGCAAGTGTATCGGTGTGGCCAAGATTGGATTTTACTGCCCCTAAACCACAAAACTGCTTTTTGTCGGTATATTGTTGATAAACTTGTTGTAAAGACGAAAACTCTATTGGGTCGCCTAAAGACGTGCCGGTGCCATGTGCCTCAACATAACTGATTGTTTCGGGGTTAACATTGGCGTTTTGCAGTGTCTGTTGAATGACACTCATTTGCCCTTTGGTACCCGGTGCAAAAAAACCTGCTTTGTCTTTGCCATCGTTATTAATATTAACGCCACGGATCACGCTATAGACGTGATCGGTATCCCCAGCAGCATCATCTGCACGTTTGAGTACGATAACCGAAACCCCATTGCCACCCACCATGCCATCGGCTTTTTCATCAAAGACTTTACAGCGGGCATCTTTTGCAAAATTTAAGCCTTTTTCATATTGGTAACCGGTATAGCGTTGAGGATAAAAACAGGCCGCGCCGACAATGGCGTAGTCAATTTCTTTTGCTTTGAGCGCTGTACAAGCTAAAGCCACCGCAGACAACGAAGACGAGCAGTTAGAGTGAACAAATAAGCTGGGGCCTGTAAAACCTAAATGATAAGAAATCATTGTTGGCAATGTGCCAGGTTGATTCAGTGTTGAAGCAACATAATCGTGTGCGTTTAATACAAACTGGCCATCTTTAATTTTATCGTGAAGATTAAAATCGGGCGTGTCGGTATTTGAAGACGAAATATAGACACCCGTTTTGGTCATTTTATCAAAGTTGTAGCCAGCATCTTCAACGGCTTTGTGGGCATGAAGCAACAATTGACGAGCTGAATAACTCATTGTTTTTACGTTCTTTTCTGACATTTTGAAAAAGTCCGGGTCAAACATATCCTGACCTTCAACCCACGAATCTAACCAGGTGATGTTATCCGCTGCTTGTTCTGTCGCATCGCCGCTGGTTTCGTTTAGCCGTCTTACAAGATCTTTGCCTTGTATTAAATTCTGCCAAAATGCGTGATGGGTTTTAGATTCGGGGTAGTTACACGACATGCCAATCACGGCAACGCTTGATTGGTAATAGTCTGGGTTGTCGCTGGTTTGTTGAATGGGCGCTTTGGTATTCGTTGTTTCAACTGTCAATGTTGCTTGCTCAGCATGAACAACGCTCAAACCTAAGATGTATTGGTTCATCTCACGGATGGTACTGTATTGAAATATCAACGTCAGCGGAAAATCGATAGCTAACTGTGATTCGATTTTGGCCGCCAGTACATTGGCAAGAATAGAGGTGCCACCAGCGTCGAAAAACCCGTCATCAATGCTCACATGGTCTATTTCTAAAACACTTTTCCAGATCTCTGTCAGGGTTTGTTGTAAATCAACATCGGCTTTAACGGTGATTGAAGCTGCGTTATTGGTTTCCTTAAGTGAGGCTGGACTTGAAGAAGACAGAGGCAATTGTGACAAGGCTTTTTTATCTATCTTGCCATTCGCGGTGAGCGGAAACTGCTCAACAAATACGAAGAACGAAGGGATCATATAATCCGGCAGCAAGGTTTGTAAATCTGCGCGTATTGTCGCAACAGGCGAAGCTTTAGATGCAATAAGGTATGCGACTAAAGTCTTGCCCCTTTGTTTGTCGACTGCCAGAACGGTAGCGTCTGTTATATCGTTGAGTGATACAAGGGCGTGGTGTATTTCTCCCAACTCAATTCTATGACCTCTAATTTGAACCTGATCATCTGCTCTGCCAATATATTCGAGGTTTCCGTCTGTATTTAGGCGAGCCAAATCGCCAGAGCGATATAATTTATTATTTGCCTCTTGAGCTTGGGAAAAGGGGTTCGTAATGAAACGTTCTTCTGTCAATTCGGCTTGCTTATAATAGCCTCTTGATACGCCAGCGCCGCCAACATAAATCTCGCCAATCTGACCTTGTGCTACCGGCATTTGTTGTTCATCAAGTAAGTCAATCGAATAACCGGGTAATGGTTTGCCGATGATGCTTTTACCTGCGTGTTTTAACACCAGATCTTGCGTCACTGTTATTTCGGTTACATGTACAGTTGTTTCAGTAATGCCGTACATATTGACTAATTCTGGCAAGTGATAATCTGAGTTAAACCACGGCTTTAAGCGTGCTAGCTCTAAGGCTTCGCCGCCGAATATGATCTTTCTCAAGTTGTGCTTTCGATGGGGGTGCTGTTGTGGGTACTGGAGCATAATATCCATCACCGAGAAGAACGCAGACGGTGTTTGATTGAGAATGCTAATTTGTTGGTCGACAACAAACTGACAAAAGGCAGCGCTATCTTTGCGTGTCAGGTCATCAACAATCGCCAGCTTGCCGCCATTTAACAGTGCACCCCAAATTTCCCAGACAGAGAAGTCGAATGCGTATGAATGGAACAGGCACCAAGTGTCGTTGTCAGAAAAGCCGAAAAGATCTTTGGTGTTTTGAAACAACTGAGCGACATTGCGATGTTCTACCAATACGCCCTTGGGGCGCCCTGTAGAGCCGGACGTGTAAATGATATAGGCCAAACTCTTTGGGTTTGCTTTATTGGGGTTTGGGAAGATTTGTTGTAGAGAACAATCTGCTAGCCATGTGTCTAAGTAAATGACCTGAGCAGTTCCCACTGGGAATGAAGAATCAGATTGCAGCACCAGTATGCTGGGGTTGGCATCTTCTAAAATAAAACGCATTCGCTCTGGTGGAGAGTTAGGGTCGATGGGCACATAAGCCGCCCCAGCCTTCAAAATACCCAGTATGGCAATCACAAGGTCTAAAGAGGGTTTAACACACAGCGCAATCAGTGTTTGTTGTGTAACGCCTTGTTCGAGTAAATGATCTGCAAAGGCATTTGCCTTTTGATTGAGCGCCTCATAAGTCAGCACCTGATTGTCAAACGTCAGCGCAATATGGTTTGGTGTTTTGTTGACTTGGGATTCGAATAAATCAACAAGTGTTGTTTCTGCAGCTGTTTGTTTGGATTTAGCTTCACCTGAAAACAATTGATAGTCACAGATAGGCTTAGCGCTTGAAAAAAGAATGTCTTCTATAAGCGTAAGATAAGATTGTCCCAACTGTTTCAACATATCTTCATCAAAAATAGCCGCATTATATTTAAAAATAATACGGTATTGGTCAGGCAGTGGGGTTACTTCAAGGCTGAAGTCTAACGCTGGTTCTTGTTGAAATTCATCCCAAACTGACTCAACCAAATCTTGATTTGCCGCAAACCAATCTTGCTCAATAAAGTTGTGATAGCTAAAACCGGTTTGAAAAATAGGGTGATGGCTATTGTTGCTATGGGCATTGCTCCTAGAGGCGTTGATTGCGCTGACAATTTCTGAAAAAGGATAACCACTGTGACTAATTAAAGCCCTTAGTTTGGTTTGATTGCTGTTGGCCAATGTCAGAAAATCTTGGGTTTTATCAATGATATTGCGCAATGGCAGTTGGTTGACAAATAGACCAAGAGAATTGGTCATCTCTTTTTTTGGACGATGTAGGACAGGCACACCTAGAATAATTTCATTATTACTGGGATCTGAATTACTGGCGAAGTGGCAAAGCAGTATCTGAAAAGCGCTTAAGAAAAAGACAGAGGCATTGACATGATTTTGCTCAAAATAACGCTTAAGTCTTTGCTGAGCAACCCCTTGTATGGGCAGGGTTATGCAGGCGCCAAGGCTTTGTGGGTTGCCTTTTGTATTAGGCTCTTTTTTATAGGGAAGGTGGGTAACAGGAAGCTTACCTTGAAGTTCAATCTGCCAATAATTCTGAAGCTTGAGGCCTGCCTGACTGCTAAGCATCTTTTTTTCCCACTCGACATAAGTGAAAAAGCCCCAGTCAACAACAGGTGCCCCAAGCACCTCATTGTTTTGCCGTTTTTTATAGGCATTAAAAAGCTGTTCTAATAGCAAAGTGGCTGAAACACCGTCAATGATAAGGTGATGAAAGACAATGACCATCAAATCAAGCCGCTGACTACCCTGATTGACGTGCCAGCAGGTTGCCCGCCACAGTAATTTAGCATTGAGGCTGAAGGGTTGCTGGATACTGTCGTTAATTTTACTGACAAGTGCTGTTTTTGAAGCGACATTAATGCTGACTTCAGCAACGTTAGGGCTTTGTTGCTGTATCTTTTGTACAGGTCTACCTGCTACTTCTGTCATTGTCATCCGCAATATAGGGTGTTTTTGACAGAGCCAATCTACCGCTTGTTGCATATGGCGCAGGTTGACGTCTGTTACTTCGAATACCAAGGGCACATTGTACGAAGTTAAATCAGGGTAGCGTTTATGCAAAAGCCATAGACCTTCTTGTGCTTTTGATAACGAAAGTGGTGCCTGTTGCCAGTCTTCATCGCCTGATACGTCTAGCTCGCAAAGCGTAGGTCGAGTGCTTTGTTGCTCCAGCAGATAACCATGCAGTGCTTCAATGGTGTTGATTTCAAACAGTATGGTCGGTGGCAGTTCGCCCAAACCTAAGTCAGGGTCTTGCGCCAATCGCTGCGCAATATTCATCGACATAATGGAGTCAAAACCCATTTCGCTGAAGTCTTGATCCTCAATTAAATCTGTTGGCGATAGCTTTGTGATGTCTGATATGACGTCTTTAAGGTAGGTCATCATCGCAGCGGGAGAGAGGGCAGGCGTATTGCTACTTTTGCTTAGAGAATGGTTTGGCGTTTGAGCGAGCGGCGTCCATAAAGAGGCTAGTTTTTCATGATCACCATACAAGAAACAGTTTTGGCTATTAGCAAAAGACAGAGAAAAAGCCTGATAAAACGCTAACAAACCCTGTTCATTGGGCATTGGTGTTAGGCCTTGGTTTTGCAGCATTGTACGCGTGACATCATCAACTTGCATACCACCTTCTTTACACCAAAGCGGCCAGTTTATTGATAGACTCATTCCTCGGCGGCTGCCTTGCTCAACCAAGCTTTGACGGTGAATCATATACTGATCAACAAAAGCGTTCGCGCATGAATAGTCCGCTTGCCCAATATTGCCAAAGACACCGGCAATAGAAGAAAAACACACAAAAAAATCAAGGTTCATTGCTTTGCTTGCTTCATCTAGCGCAATGACACCAGCCACTTTAGGTGAGAAAACCTGACGTAGTTCTTGGGGTGTTTTATTGGCAATTAATTGGTCTTTGATGACACCCGCACTGTGGATAATGCCTGTTATATTTCCATACTCAGCAGTGACTCTTTTCATTAACAATTGGGTAGATTCACTGTCGGAAATATTAGCCGCTTCATAATGAAGGCGTGGGCTAATTCTGTCTGGGCAAAGCGCTTGGAGTTGTTGACGAATGACTTCACACAAAGGTTTTCTTCCGGTCAATATAACGGTCGACAAAGCGGTTTTACTTAAGATCTCTTGTGCAAAAATTTGACCTAATTTGCCAAGGCCACCGGTGATGACATAGACGCCATTTTCTTTCCAAGGATTGAAAGGGTCGAGGGTTAGGGATTGTTCTACAAAAGATAAGACTTCTCTTTTGCTCCCCTGATGTCGAACCATTTGGTCTTGAATATGCTTTGCTTCTTGTTCAAGCAGTGTTGAGATATCTGGTTGGTTATCAACAATAATTAACTGCGTTTGAAGATAGGAAGATTCTAATGCTGCGGATTTAAGTAAACCGCTAAGCGCCCAAAACAAAGGTTTTGAGTCTTGAATAACCAGCTGTACTAGTGCGTATTCTTTCTTGCCTGAAAATACTCGTAAGTGCTGTAGAAGCTCAATCGCGTAATCTTCAAATTGATTGGCAATATTGTCGTTGTTCGATTGCAGCATTGTCGCATCTGCTAGGCCAAGGTCGCCAATGCTAAGCACTAGCCGCTGTCTCGTTCTTTGCGTTAGCTGGGGTAGCTCTTGACCACTTTGTGACTTCCAGATTGGTGTGTAGTGAAGCATCTGCGCTTCAACGTCATTTGGCGGCTCAGTGCTTTGGATTATTGGTGTTGTTACTGCACCAAGCCAATAACTGTCCTTGGCAAAAGGGTAGGTTGGTAGTCGTATTGTTTGCGGTTTATGGTCACCGTAAAGCAGCTGCCAATCGATGTTAGCGCCGACAACCCATAACGACAAAAGCTTTTGAAAGGCTTGTTGTTCAATCCAACGCGTAAAGTCACTTTCATCTAAAGCAGCAAGAATCGCTTTACCTTGCTTCACTTGACCTTGTTTCCAGGCACCTTGTTTATTGTTACTAAAACACTCTAGTTGCGCTTGCATCTGGTCAATAGAAGACGCGATAAAACCCATGCGACAATTCATCTCTTCGCGACACGTTTGAAGTGTATACGCAATAGATAGGCAGTCTTCTTCATTAGAGCGTTGAATCTGTATCCAGTTATGCAGCTGCTGTGTTTTTTCGCGTAGTGCATCTGGCGTTTTTGCGGATAAAACAATAATCGATGGTTGAGACGTCAGTGTTGCTGTTGGATAAGGTGCTTGCGGTGAATATTCTTCGAGCACAATATTGGCGTTGGTGCCGCTAAACCCGAATGAACTCACGGCTGCGCGTCGTTTTTGGTCAGCGGCAACAGACCAGTCTTGGGTTTGTTGGTTAACGAAAAAGGGAGAATTATCCCATTGAATATGTGCGTTGCCTTTTTGAAAATGGTTAGATGCCGGGATCGATTGATGTTTCATCGCCAGTAGCACTTTCATCACACCGGCAACTCCGGAGGCCGTCAAACAATGGCCAATATTGGTTTTTACTGAGCCAAGAGCACAAAATGCATTGGCCTGTGTGTCTTTACGAAAGGCCCGGGTTAGCGCTTGAAATTCAATCGGATCGCCTAACTTGGTGCCTGTGCCGTGTGCTTCTATCATGCCAATAGAATCTGCCGGAATGTTGAATCGGTCGTAAACATCTCGATGCAACTGCTCTTGGCTCAGTGAACTTGGTGCGGTAATACCGCTGGTGGTGCCATCCTGATTGGTGGCAGATCCTAGAATGGTGCCGTATATCTGATCTTGCGCCCTTGTTTGCGGACAAGATAGCGCATCTTCCAACCTTTTTAGCACCAGCACACCAACCCCTTCACCGGGCACAAAGCCATTGGCCCTGTCATCAAAGGTATAACAAGTGCCATCAGGACTTAACATACCGGCTTTACCTGCATGGGTAGAAAACTTAGGTGTGCTTAACGCGGCCACGCCGCCGACCAACGCACAAGAGATCTC
>JABSOG010000386.1 GCA_013216025.1 Algicola sp.
CATAGAACTGTGGATGACCGCCCCTACGGTGGTGGACCTGGCATGTTAATGATGGTGCAACCGTTACGAGACGCAATCCGCGCAGCGAAAGCCGCCGGAGGTGAAAACGCAAAAGTGATCTACTTGTCGCCGCAAGGTCGCAAACTGGATCAAGACGGGGTGAAGCAACTTTCCCAATGTGAGCGTTTAATATTGGTTGCTGGACGTTATGAAGGCATTGATGAACGCGTAATAGAGTCCGAAATTGACGAAGAATGGTCAGTTGGAGACTACGTGTTAAGTGGTGGAGAGTTACCGGCGTTAACGTTAATCGATGCAGTTGCACGATTTGTACCCGGTGTACTTGGACATAACCAATCGGCAGAGCAGGACTCCTTCTCTGACGGATTACTGGATTGTCCGCACTACACAAGGCCTGAAAAGCTGGAACAAAAAATTGTGCCCTCAGTGTTACTGAGTGGTAATCATAAAGCGATTCGAAAATGGCGTTTAACCGAATCTTTACGAAGAACCTGGTTAAGACGACCTGAATTGCTAAACAATCTAGCTCTGACTGAGGAGCAAAACAAACTACTGGCATCCATCAAAGCCGGTCAATAGTTTTGCAGCTAATGATAGTTATACTAGGTAAGAGAGACAAAAATGAGTAAAGTAAATCAAAACCTTATTGCTGAGATTGAAAACGAGCAATTAAAAACTGACTTGCCCAAGTTTTCACCGGGCGACACAGTTGTTGTTAAAGTAAAAGTTATTGAAGGCGACAAATCACGTCTTCAGGCTTACGAAGGTGTGGTTATTGCAGTTCGTAACCGTGGTCTTCATTCTGCATTTACTGTTCGTAAAATTTCGAACGGTGTTGGTGTTGAGCTTGTATTCCAAACTCACAGCCCAGTGGTAGATAGTATTGAAGTTAAGCGTAAAGGTGCCGTTCGCAGAGCGAAACTGTACTACTTGCGTGCTCTTTCTGGTCGTGCTGCACGAATCAAAGAGAAGCTATAAGCTCAAAGCTCGAAGAAAAGCCGGCGTTTGCCGGCTTTTTTGTGTCTAGTATTTGAGGCTTCGTTGTGGGCTGGAGGAACGGAGGCTAGCAAGGGGGACAGGGCAGTTGACAAAACCTGGGAACGCGAGCGTTCACCAGTTTTGCAATCTGATCTGTCCCCAGCCGGTGGTGGTTTCGATCACATACCCATCAAATACAACTGGCCAACTCCGGCAACCGCACCAAGCAAAGAGCCAATCACTATAAGCTTCCATTCATCCTGTTGATACGCCGGGCGCAGCACGCCTTCAAAGTCTTCTGGCGACAGCCCTTGCATCTTCTCGCGTAGGTCAGCTTCGATGTTTAGCGCCTCGTTGGCATAATCATGGGTGTAGAGCAGAAACTTTTCTGAATCTTCAAAAATTCGCTGGGCCGACAGTTGTTTCATCTTATAGTAACTTTCTGAACCGACACCCAAAGTGAAGTAGGGCAAGGCTACATTGATATAACGGTCGATGGCATCGTTAACATGTAATTCAATCAATTCAAGCAATTGGGCCGAACCAGAGCCGTGTACGATGGCTTTGGTGATCACCTGAGCATTGATCAGCTTTTTTTGGATAAGTTCGGCGTAAACCCGTGAGACTTCATTCTGACGCTTTAAAAACATCCCCTGAATTTTGATGGGACCAATCACTTTTGGGTGTTTTGGTTCAAAGATAATGTGCAGGGCTATCCAATTGGTGGCATAACCGACCACTAAGCCACCGACTGGCAAAATCCACCAAATAGGATAGAAATACCATAACATCATGGTGACAAGACCAAACAAAAAGCCAAAGTAGGCACCCGATTTAATGATGAACGGGAACTCTTCGGCGCCGGCCTTTAAGAAAATCTCATTGATAAGTTCAGGGTCTTCGGTCAGTTCTTTGACCACAATCTCTTCAATATCAACAATTTCGTCAATGTTGTTTTGAAAATCATGAACCATCTTTTTGACTACGTTGGGAATATCCATTTCAATCCGTTTGTACAACGCATTTTTGCCCTGCACCGGCAGCATGGCCCACAGTTTAGGGGCAGATTCTTGCATGACATCGTTGACGATTCGCTTGAGTACTTGATTGAGTCTGCGTTCGATAAGATGGGTGATTTTGTCTGCGTCGAGTCGTCCGGCAATTTCGCGGATATTGAGCAAGCGACCGAGCACCAGTTCAACTTCAATCTCGGCCATTTGACGGGCTTTGGCCGGGATAATGCCCTGCCAGCCAAAAATCGGGCGAATGCCGACAAACTTGATGGGATAAAACATCATCTTGACCGCGAGGAAATTAGTAAACCAGCCGACAACCGCACTGATCAGTGGAATGGACAACAAGGCGATGTTTTCGACAATAAATTGCATTATGGACTTATTTTCTAGTTTTTGAGGTCAACGGTCAAAAATAACCAGTTCTATTAGAGCAGTCAACCTAATTTATCTTTTGGCCAGATTGGCCACTTGCTCTTCGGTTAGTTGCAGGTCGGCCGCCAGACTCTTAAGATCCATTTTTTGCATCATTCTTTTGCTGTCATCCTTGGGAATGGTCAAGAATTTTTTAAAATCGGCGATACAAACACAAGTGATTTTGGCGGGTTGATCAGCTTTGAGTTTCATCAGCTTGTAAATCAGATGAGGGCAGGGGGTACTGCGCTTGGGGTGTACAATACACGAATCCACAGCCGCTGCCGAAAATGGCAGCAGTAAACTGCCCAGAGCCATAAAACAGCCTAGGGTCAAAAGTGCGTAAGTGTTATTTTCTGCCTTTAGTCGCATGATAAACGTTAAATCTCCGGTTTTTCGACAAAGTGTCAAAACGGCCAAAATGTTTTTCTAATAATGGCTGATATTTCAAGAAACTGTTAGCCACCAAGGTCAAACTGCCGCGAGGACAGATATATTCTTTGACGGTATTCAAAAACAGCTCGGTGATTGCATAATTGGTTTTCACACCGCTGTGAAACGGCGGGTTGCTATAAACCTGATCATAAGTCGCTTTAACCTCTGATAAACCGTTAGACAGCAGTACCTTACCATCAACGCCATTGGCTTGGTAAGTCTTACGTGTAGACTCAATCGCCAAAGCGCTGACATCCAATCCGGTGACTGTCACGTTTTCGTCGGTTTTTGACAAATAAGCGCCAATAAGGCCAGCACCACAACCAAAGTCTAGAATGTTGGCTTTGGTTTTTTGAATGTTCTCCAGCAGTAATCGGGTGCCCATATCTAGCTCGCCGTGACTAAATACGCCAGGCAGGGTATAAACCGTTAATTCAACACCATTAATTTCTATTGGATAGTTTTTATACCAGTCTTCAAACACAAATGGCTTAGATGGTTCAATAAGTGTGGTTAAATACAATGCACAGTGTTTGGCAGCATCGACTTTTTTGCTGATGCTGCAAAAAGTTTTGAGCATCTTTTCGCAGGTTTTAACCCCACCTTTGTTGTCACCCACCACATAAATCGGCGCATCAGCCTTAACATGGTTAAACAGGTTATTAATCAAAAACTCAAATTCAGCTTTCGACTTGGGAAAGTAAATGACGACGCAGTCAAACTCAGCTTTTGACCCAGACCCAGATTTAGTTTCGAACTGATGGTTGCATACCACGTTCAAATTGTCTGGGGCATTTTTCAGCGATTGAAAAGCAGCGAAGTTATGAGTGAATGCGGTGAACTGCTTGTCGTCAAAACTGTTGGCAAGCGTAAGGCAATATTTGTCCTCACTAAAATTGGCCACCAAAATGTTCTGATGGCTGGCCAGAGCATCACCGCCGTCAAGGTCGAAACTACGGGCTAACAATAAACTTGGGTTGTCTAACATTGATTTTCCTTGTGCATTTGACTACGATCATCAGCTTACGCGTTTAAACATCAAATCCCACACGCCGTGACCTAAACGCTGGCCACGTTGTTCGAATTTGGTTAAAGGACGGGTATCCGGACGTTCGACATAATCGTTGGTCGTTGACAGGTTTTCGAACCCTTCACTGTTTTGCATTATCTCAAGCATGTGTTCCGCGTAGTTTTCCCAGTCAGTGGCCATGTGATAAACCCCACCGATTTTAAGGTGTTCGCGGATTGACTGAACAAAATCTGCTTGCATGATTCTACGTTTGTGATGACGCTTTTTATGCCACGGATCAGGAAAAAACAACTGAATACAATCAAGGCTTTGCGAACCAATACTGTCGGCCATGATCTCAACCCCGTCATGTTGATAAACTCGAATATTAGTCAAGTCCTGCTCGCCCGCATCCATTAGACAAGCGCCAACACCTGGGCGGTGAACTTCGATGCCGATGAAGTTGGTGTCTGGGTTTTTCGCCGCTGTCTCAACCAGTGATTTGCCCATACCAAAACCAATTTCTAGTGTGGTAGGGGCTTGCCGACCAAACACCTCTTCCATGTTGATGGGCTCTTTGGTGTATTCCAGCCCCATTGCTGGCCAGTATTTTTCAATTGCCACTGCTTGTCCATTGGTCAAACGGCCTTCACGCAAAACAAAGCTCTTGATTTTGCGGATATACTTGCCTTCAGCTTTGGCCTGCTCAATGGTCTTATGTTGTTTTTCAGTCATATCATAGTCACGCTATTCGTTACGGGATGGGTCATGGTAAAAATATTGCGGGCATTATCCTTGATCCGCGCGGTGGGATCCACAAAACAGTTGCTATTTCTCAAGGCAACTCTAGACTAACGGGCACTTTGTAATTGAACAGTTTTGAGCAATGCACATCGATTCAGCCGTTAAAGACCACTTTTCAGATAAAATCATTCAATGGCACGGCCAATTCGGCCGCAAACATTTGCCTTGGCAACACAACCGAACCCCTTATAGAGTGTGGGTGTCAGAGATTATGTTGCAACAAACCCAAGTTGCCACCGTAATTGGCTACTACCAGCGATTTATGGACAAATTCCCAAACGTTCAAGCCCTGGCAGCAGGCGATAGCGATGATGTGTTGCACCTGTGGACCGGGCTGGGTTATTACGCCAGCGCCAGAAACCTGCACAAAGCCGCAAAAACGGTGGTCGACAAGTTTGGCGGTGAGTTTCCAACAACGTTAGAAGCAATGGAGGCGTTACCAGGCATAGGACGTTCTACCGCTGGAGCCATTTTGTCGCTGGCACTAGATATTCCGCTGCCAATTCTCGATGGCAACGTAAAAAGAGTGATGGCCCGCTGTTTTATGGTTGAAGGCTGGTACGGACAAGCCAAAGTGATGCAACAGTTGTGGGATATAGTCGAGCAATTAACGCCAACCAAAGACATACAGCCCTACAATCAGGCGATGATGGATATAGGCGCGACTATTTGTACTCGCAGTAAACCTGATTGTGATGCCTGTCCGGTATCAGAGCATTGTCAGGCCCACAATAACGACCGCATCACTGAGTTTCCTCACAAAAAGCCTAAAAAGGTCAAGCCGGTTAGAACCGAATACTGGCCGTTGGTAGTACACCAAGGCCAAATCATGCTTAACCAGCGTCCGCCATCGGGCATTTGGGGCGGATTATATAGCTTTAACGCCTTTGACGATGAACGCGCTGTAAAAGAGTACAACGACGTTAAGAGTTGGGATGTAAAAACGTGGCAAGAACTGCCAGAAATGAAACACATTTTTACTCATTTTCAGTTAAATATCAGGCCGATACTGATTGTCATACAAGATCATCAATATCTCATGTCGATTGCCGACTCCAATCAGTCAATTTGGTATAAACTCGATGACGAACTGAGCTTTGGTGTACCAACACCGGTATTAAAACTGATAAAGCAAATCAAACAATTGAAATTAGACAAATAGCCCCAACATACAAGCTCAAATAGGGCAAAATAGAAGGCACTACAGACATGGCTAGAATGGTTAACTGCGTTTACTTAGGTAAAGAGGCGGAAGGGGCTGATTATCAACTGTATCCGGGCGATTTGGGACTGCGTATCTTTCAAAATATCTCAAAAGAAGCTTGGGGTTTGTGGCAAAAAAAGCAAACCATGCTGATAAACGAGTTGAAACTCAACATGATGGACATGGAACATCGCACAATGCTTGAAAAAAACATGGAAGAATTTTTGTTTGAAGGCAAAGACATTACAGTCGAAGGTTACACACCGCCAAGCAAGTAAAGGGCAAGTAGGCTGGCGAAGCCAAGCTTGAAAAAGAAGCGAAGATCATAAAAAACCAGCAGCTTGAGGTTTATTTCAACAAACAATCGTAATTTAGAAAATAGTCGTTGACTTAAACCCGCAGAAAAAGTTTAATAGCGTCCGTTGCCCAGATAGCTCAGTCGGTAGAGCAGAGGATTGAAAATCCTCGTGTCCGTGGTTCGATTCCGCGTCTGGGCACCATCCGAATACAACAAAAAAGGCCCCAGTTGAAAAACACTGGGGCCTTTTTTGTTGTATTAAGAAAGAGCCAGATACTCTCACGCCTGCTACGCAGGGTTCGATGGTGAATCACGTCCGTGTGATTCATCGCAAGCGACCAGCTAAAGCTGTCCTAAAATGTTCCTGACATTTTTTGGTCCGCGTCTTGGTTTGGGGGTTGCTAGCAGCACTTGATGAATGTTCTGGGTTTAATATGCATCTTGCCACCTTTGTTTAAAGGATATAGGCCAACTCGATGAAACTTAAATCAATCACTATTGAAAACTTCCGTTGTTTTGATCACTTTACGTTGACGCTTCATCCGCAACTCACTGTGCTTGTTGCTCCTAATGGCGTAGGTAAAACCACTTTACTTGATACGCTTCGAATTGCTACGTGGCCATTTGTAAAAGCTTTTGATTTGGCCAGTCAAACAGGAAAATCGGCAACCATTC
Source organism: Algicola sp. (assembly GCA_013216025.1). GTDB lineage: Bacteria > Pseudomonadota > Gammaproteobacteria > Enterobacterales > Alteromonadaceae > JABSOG01. The sequence continues at coordinate 6,852 of JABSOG010000386.1, forward strand.
AGATTGATGATGTACGCAGGGTGCCTAATGAGCAGGGCGATGTTGAGTGGCGAATACCTGCACAGGTTTCGGTTACAGGTGATTGGTCCCAAAACCATTTGGATCAAACTTGGTGGCAATCGAGGGATAAGATCAAACCTAGAACCCATCCTCGTTACAGTGATATCAAACATAGCCCAGAGTCCTTTGCAAAATCCCTGCAAGAGAAAATTTTTCAACAACAGTCCACTACGATTGAATTGCCGTTAATTGCTTATTTAGGCACTGGTCGTTTGTGGTACCAAGGTCGCCACGACAAAGTTGCAGACAGTAAATTGGATAAAAGCGCCTTTTCGCGTACCTGGGGTTACAAGGAATGTTTATCAGCAATATCTAGTTATAAACAATTCGAGCAGTGGTTTAGTTGGGTGTATATCAGTTTTCGCGAACAACAATTAGAAGCGCTCGAATCGGGGGCCACTTTTGATGAGCAGGGCAATACTTTTAAACAATCCATTGATGTCGTGAAAAAGGCGGTTAATGCGCTAACCCAAGAAGCTACGGGCTGGGGCGATATTGCTTATCTTTCCAGTGCTCAACAGCAAATCGTGCTCAAACATCCACAACAC
>JABSOG010000387.1 GCA_013216025.1 Algicola sp.
CTTCGACTTCATGGCCATGTTGTGGTATTTGCTGTTCGGTGAGCGTGACAACATCTTGCCCGCCCGTTGCGCCGTGAGTATATTCATCACTCACGCCAACCACAAAACGCCCTCTTAAATCTGGTGCACCGACCGTTTGCCCATCGACATTGGTGTATTGTCGGCCATCACATAATATCCAGCCTTTTGGCAGGTCGGCTTCGTCAAATGCTCCGGTTCGCTGGTTGTGCCACATAACAACAGTGCCGGTTGGCACCAGATCGTAATAAAGGCCATCGTCGGCACATTCTTTAAATTGGCCGTGAATCGCCAAGTCTCCCGCCACTTTCAGGCGATGGTCAGTATCGGGCATCGTACCAATACCGACATGACTAATACCCACCTGACTAATACCCACATGACTAGTCTGCCCCACGGCTGCGTGTACAATCGGGGTCTTTTCGAGGGCGACCATAAAGCGGCCATCTTGGTAACCGGGTATATCACTATAATCAAGATAAATATGGGCCACACCAGAGCGCTGTTCAGTGCGTATATTGGCCAATTGAATATCAAAGTATTGACCCGGTGGTAACGTTGGCATTGGGGCATTAAAACTGAAAACCGGACGCTCATCTTGTAACGTCACACTCAGCGGTATCTCTTGCTCCATATACAGCAATTTGGCTTCAATAGCCGATAACTGTGCCTTTGATGCCAATCCCCAATCATTGCCCACCGGGTCTGTAAAACTGAGTTTAAATTGGCTGGATGCATTGTCTTGGCCGCTAAATGTCAGCGGATTTTCGGTATTGACTGATTGCGTATTCATCACCCGAAGGGTAATGGCACTGGCCCCATCGTCGGCGGTGGCGTCTGGGTTGACGGTATTCAAAATAGTGTTGCTGCCAACGGTATCGACGTAAAGTGGAATGTCGGCTGCCAGTGGGGGTAATTGGTTCGCGTCCATCAACAACTGAAGCTGCTGGGCGTCCATCACCTTATCAAAAATATAGACATGCGCCATTTGACCTTTAAAAGCCTGACTGGCGCTAAACCCGCCACCGATACTGTCTTGCTCTTGGCCGAGGATCACAACGCCCTCGGGCAAAATCGACTTGGTAGACAAAACACCACTGGTAACCAATGGCTCAGCATTTTTAAAAACGGTGACTGTGCCACTGTTTTTGTCCCAGGTCACCGCAATGTGTTGCCACTGGCCGTCATTGAAGGTTACATCGGTGGAGCCCCCGCTGGCCCCGTTGACATTAACCTCTAAGTCTTTGATATTAAACAGCACAAAAGCGTTGCTTGAATCGTTATTGGCAAAAGAAAACGGCGTGCCAGATTTATTGGTCACGTCTGATTTAACCCAACAAGCCACCGTAAGATTGCGCTTGGGAAAATCACTAAATGGCTCGACTTTAATGTATTGTTCGACACTGCCGTCAAATTCAATGCAATGGCCAAAAATCTCATCTTCGACCAGTGTCAGGTCGCCCATGGCCTCGGCGTTATAGCCGTTGTCTGACAGGTCGGCAAGGATATTGTCTGGCGGAATATCAGCCAGCGACAGGCCCAGAACCAGGCCGTCGGTTAAGTTGGTATTTAACAATTGTTTGTCTCCAGATAGAGTGTTTTAGTATTGAGGGAACGGTTTGGTCGGTATTGAATGGTGTTCGTGCACAAGGGCACGCTACTTTGCAGTTTTTACAGTTCATCTGATTTTTGGCTGCAACGGGCAATAGGCAGGCTTAACCGGATGAATGCGCAAGCTCCGCCGGTTCAGTCCCTTAAGGAACCTAAAAACCACGAAATAAATTGTTGCTGGGCAAACTCACTACAGCATGATTAACCGGCACTAAATTAGACGATTTGTCTGGCCGATTCTTCTGATTGCGTATTTCAAATTTATGATGAAAGGAATTGTTGGGTTTGGGATGGTGATTTGATTATGAGTTTAAAGGGAGGTGAAAATACTAGAGCAGAAAAAGATGCGGGGATGAATCACCCGCCTACAATTTGTCTCCGTACATGGCTTTTGCGACGACCTCCAAGCTGCGGGGTATTAACCCTTTAAATCACTCGTTTTTCTGCCGCTACGCGGCATTATATAAAGATGCGCAGCAGATTTATTAAACTTATGCTATGGGTTCATCATTTCTCAAACCTATCACCATAAACTGCAGCCATTCGACTATCAGGATCGTGAAGCGCCACTTCGTTTTGCTGCCAGTTCAGCAATCCAGCTCACGATTAATTGGTGCAGCCAATTGGAATTTGATTGGTCTACGACCAATATCGCGAGCTGGAGCTCGCTCCTACCAAGGGTTGCGACGGTTTCTAATCTATTGAGTTCAAATTTGTATGATTTAAACCCGTATGCCTTGCTCATGACCCCCCTTTACTCAGCCAAACCGTTTATAAGCTTTGTTTTTCAGCGCGCTTCAGCAGCTTGCAGCCTTGTAATCTTATTATTAACATCGATAATGTTTAATTGGGGTGCCACCAACTCACCCCCAGCTGACGAGTTGTTCACCGATGAATATTCATATTTGAAGTTTTCATAAAACCCAGTGCTACCACGATATTTGGCAAACCAAGGCGTACTTTTGGTCGGAAAGGCGGCATTAAGCTCTGAGGTAATAATATCCCTGCCATCATTGGCCACTACCATGACCACATGACAATCGGTTAGGCCTTTTCGGATCATGCGGGTGATATTACTGGGGTCTTTCACAAGTTCACCTTTGGTTTCATAGCTCATAGACGCCCCCGCATAAATGGGTTTTAAATAATAGATTGAACCTACTTGTGGCCTGACTTGGTTCGTCAAACGCACGTTTTGGTTGATCTGTACTTTTTCCTCGCTAGTCAACGTAGTTCTAAGTGCCCGAGCATAAACCGCGCAATCAGCACTATAGTGCTGTAACTGCGCTTCGCTATTATTTTGTACATAACTGCAATGAAACTCAGCATACTTTTCTTCTTCAGCCACAAACATTGACCCAGGCATAGGTCTAGGCGCGGCGACACTGGCGTAAAGCTTGGTGGTATCCTGTAGATTTAATCCGTACTGTTGGTTTTCAGTGATTGCTGTTGCCCAATAAGCATCCTCGAATAGATCAGCGGGTTTATCCAGCATTTCCATCTTACGCTCATCGCCCAAATAAATTCCTTTAGAAGGAATTTTCTTGCTGTGGGAATGGTTTTGTGGCACTTCGGTTTCGCTTTGCATTTTATTCTCGATGTATCTTCTTATCCAGCATGATTTGCTTTTTTAAATAGCATTTAGATTGACACATTTCACTCACTTCCACAGTGGGTGTTTCATCAGTCTTTGCTGCATATCCTGAAGTGCGATTGTCGCTTGATGCCGTTTGTCTTGGTCCCCAGTCCCGGCGACTATTTTGGTAACGTAGTTTGCCGACCATGTAGATAATTCCTTTTTAAGGGTTTTCGCTTTTTCCTCTAATTGCCAATTTTGCATTCCTTGTTCCACCTGCCGCAAAGAGGCCAAAAAGCCCGGTATGTAGCGCAGCATTTCACCTCGCTCAATATCCTGTTCCACGTCCTCTTTTTGCAGCCCTAAAATATATCTTCGTCCCCACTTTATCACGGACCTTGCGTCCTTTTCTTCGCCCTTTTTGGCTTTACTTATCCGCATTCTCAGCTCCTCTTTTATCCTGTCTGCATCCTTTTGCATTTGTAGTCTTTCCATCTCCTGCTGAATCTGGCGTACCCTGTCCTCTTCCTGTTTAATATCCTCTATTGTGCCTTCCAGTGCTGCTGTCACAACGTCCCACAATCTTCCATACATGCCAAGCAGCGTTTCAAGGGTGTGCTTTGTGCTTTTTCCTGGGGCGTTTTCACTATGCTTTAAGTACTCAGCTGAACTGACCCCCATGTTGCCTAAAACCCCTTTAATAGCGCTTAAGGTATCTAAACCACTAACAGACGGACTCAGCACACCACTCATAAATGTATCACCTGCACTGCCCAGATATGCAACTGCCCCGGCAAAAGCGCCGAAAACATCGCGAAAAACCTCCAAGTTCGATGATAGTGCATAGAAGTCGTGCAGTTTGGTCAAATCATAAATCTCATTGCCCTCTGCTTCCACCCTATCAACCAAAACCTGTAGATCCAGGTGTTTTTGTTTTTTGTCTTGTAGCTTTAGCGCCATATCAGCTTTGTCATTTGTCAGCCGCAATTGCCGTATGCCGAGCGATATTTTGCTCGCAACCTCTAGCCGTCCCTGAGTTTGTGAGGCATGTCCCATTTGAAACTTTTTGATAGGTTCACTGCGTGATTGACTGCGGATCTCTGTTACTACTGGTGCCGATGTGCTCGGCCTTTGGTGCTTCTGGTTTTTATGAGGATTTTGACTACTGCGAGATTGTTGAAGATGTTTGTGCTCTTCTTTATCCATGTGTTTCCTCTTGAATTAATTCTATGTCATGCCCTGTAGTGCAGGTACAAACAAGTCTCTTATTTGTTCCAATTCATAGTTACAGCCTTCTTCGCACGCCAGGAATATGCCTGTAAACTCCCCTTCGACTTCATCTTTATCTTTTTCATTTTTCACTTCTTGATTTTTCGGTACTACACCCGAGAACATAGACAGGCCAGTCAGCTGAAGATCTATTTTTGAATTAACCGTAGGGTCACCGAAATATAGCTTAACAACGAATATCCCATTTCCAGCCCTTACCGACCAATCTACTTTATCGCATATAGTGTCCGATTTATCTTTCCTGCAGTAACGACTTTTATCGCTCGGTGGGAAATCTATCATTGCTTCCAATATAGGCCCTTCGTTACTTCGATTGGAGTCAACTGTCTTGAAACTTTTGGAATCTTTGGGATCTTTGAAATCTTTGAAACCGGCATAGACAGCCTTGATTCCCGCAGTGTCAGGTGACTTCCCAGCCTGCGCGTTGGCAAAGATATATTCGACTTTTTCCGGTTTGTTATTTTTTGGTAACACCAGCCAGATACTGGTTTGCAACAGTTCAGCGCTGGTCAATGCGCGCTCTGGTGAAACCAGACTCACCGCTGTGTGTTGCGGGCCAGCCTGCGCCACCTGCTGAATTTCAGTATTTATATCGCAGCTACTCACATCACTAGGTGAAGCCGAAAAGTAAAGGTCATGGCTTGCCAATAATCCAGCTTTCTTTAACGCCCGTTTCAGTCTGTAATATTGCTGTGATAATGCCTGTTCGGCATTACTGTCATTTGCTTGGGGAGCATGTGTATTGCTCAGCTGTGGTTTATGTATTTGGTTTGCTTTAGGCATTTTATTTCCTGTTTTTATTGTAATCATAGGAAAAATTGGCCAGCACCAAATTTTCCCAAAATGAATAAGTGAAGACGTATACCATTGAGGTACATTATTTAGCGCAATTGAAGGTTCTATGGGTAACGCAGCTTTATTTTTTTTGGCCAATTGATATAGTTTTTCTTATTACTTTGTGGCGAAAAACAAACATGCCAGTCATTGCTGCGTTAAATGATGTGCAGGGAGACGCTAACAGGCGCAACTCGTGGTAGTCGTGGCATAATATCGATCCTTGGTTACAATGTACCGGTAATATTTTACTTCTCCTAAAATCAATATAATGCTTTGATACGTTCCTTTTTACAGTAAACAGACGCTTGCCCTACTTATTAATCACTCCGGCTATCCAACGTACAATTGACATTTGTGTAACGTTATGATCTGCGATCCCACCTTTCCCGCCTAGCGTAGCAGGACCAAATAGGCCACGACCCGTATTAACGACTGATGCCATTCCCGCTGATAGCCATGCGTCACGGGTACGTAATTGGCTTATCATTTGGCTCTGCCGCTGAGTGGCAAACGACCAAACCGGCGTCGGGCTACCGTTCTGTTGTCCATTTGCCTCGACCCAAATCACATCCTTACCGTGCATAGAGTCGATGATCGTTTCATGTATTACCTCTGGACTTGAATTATCAGGCCATCTCACTTCAGTCCATTCTACTTCTTTTTTCAGTGCTACCTTAGCTTTGGCAATGGGGTTACCGGGATTAGTTGATACGCGTGTTATAGTCACTCCATTGAGTTTTGGCACCCGTTTCCTTTGCGTAATTGCACTGGACAACGATGACACTTTCTCTTCTTCAAGTGTTTCTAAGTTGCTGGTATCCATGATTTCATTATTCACAAAACTGCCTTTAGCATTCGCCAATGCCCTGTCATCATTCTTAAGTTCATCCATTCTATTCACCTTATGATTATTCTTAACTTCGGGGTCAAACTCCGAACGCCGCCCTTTGGTTTGGAGTTTAGTTCTACAGCAATACCGGAATAAAACTGCCGGTTAATGCAGTTCTATTTGGGGGTTATTAAAGAGCTAAAGGGGTGTAAGTCTGAAAAGTGGTCATGAAAAGGAGTCAAGTCGATTGTTTCATAATACTATCGTGGTCATGAAAAGGGGTCAAGTCGATTGTTTCATAATACTATCGGTAGATTGAGGTTTTCACAGTCTAATCAACTCATTAGAAGCTACTTTATTCCGATTTGATGGTTAATAATGTTTGGCAATAACTAGCGTAAAGGTTTCTAACCCCACTTATTCGACAAAGCAATCAAATTGACGCGAATTTACGAACCGTAGTACCAGCTTACAGAGTATTGTAAAATAAGCGACTTGACCCCTTTACTTTCAGAGTATTGTAAAATAAGCGACTTGACCCCTTTACTTTGGCCGAAGGTCAATCAGAATGGTTTGGTTAAATCTACCGGTTTACAGGGGCAACAACCAGTGGGAGACCAACATCCGTGTGCTCACCTCAACTTCATATTGTTTCGCATGTTTTTTAGCCAGTTGATATAGGCTTTCATATCACTTTGTGACGAAAATCAAACATGACGGTTATTGCCGCGTTGATAAGTTCCTCTTACAATAAACCGGCTCTCGGACAGGCTCCTAGCCTACATATTGACACGTGGCTCTAGCGTATTTCCGCGCTTAGGGTTTTATCAGGTTCGGTGTACGATGAAGATGCACCGGTTTTTGAATCGAGCAGCAAATAGTGACTCCATTGTGTTTTGTACTTTGCTGGTGTAGCCTCTTTAAGCCAGTCAATAGCGTCATCCTTTTTCTCTTTAGTGTCCAGTTTTTTTGTATTGCTCACGCGTTTTTTCATGTAGTCCGGAATAACGCCGAATAACGGTGTCACCTTGTAATGGATATACCAGTCAACGATGTCCTTGTTTTTCAGGGCCGCACGTGATGCGCCGATTGCAGATTCTATTTTTGATTCGACCTGGTCATAGTGCGAATCTTTATGCAGGTTATTACTTGACGCTGTACCGAGGAACATATTCCGCACGTCACTGAGACCCCAGAATTTGCCTCGAATTTGGTGCATGCGTGTTAGGTTTTGGCTAGGTCGCGACGGATCACTTAACAGTCCT